>JACCZQ010000397.1 GCA_013695905.1 Chthoniobacterales bacterium | reverse complement strand
AGCGCAGCACCTGCTCCGCCATCGCGTGTTCCGGCGTCGCTTCTGCGGGCTGCGGTGCACTCCGGCGGCCACAGTTCGCGCTGTCTAATTCCCAGAAGGCCTCACGCAAAGGCCGCAACGAAATCCCGCTCCCTACTTTGCGTCCTTTGCGACCGTGGCGTGAGGCATTCTCCCTCTCGTTTAGCGCAGCACCTGCTCCGCCATCGCGTGTGCCGGCGTTGCTTCCGCCGGCTGCGGCGCGCTCTGGCGACCGGTGATCGCATTGAAAATCGCCTCGGGCGTTGCGGGCGAGGCGAGCGGCACCTGCCCGCCGGTTTCGCCGAACGCCGCGACCGCCTCCCGAATCGCCTCCCGCACCGAAAACGCCAGCATGAGCGGCGGCTCGCCCACCGCTTTGCTCCCGTGAATTACATTCGCCTGCGTCGCCTCGGAAAGGAACGAAACGTTGAACAAGTCTGGCGTATCGCCCACCGCTGGGATCTTATAAGTATCCGGCGAGTGGGTGCGCAGCCGCCCCTCCGAATCCCATACCAATTCCTCACACGTCAGCCAGCCGGCGCCCTGCACGAAGCCGCCTTCGATCTGCCCGCGCGTGACGCCGACGTTAATCGCATCGCCCGCATCGTGTAGAATATCGACGCGCCGGATGTGATGCATGCCGGTGAAACCATCCACCTCCACCTCACTCACCGCCGCTCCGACCGCGAAGTAGTGGAAAGGCTTCCCGCGGCCCGCGTCGCGATCGTAGTTAATATCCGGCGTGCGATAGAACCCCGTTGCGCTCAAGCTCGTCCGCGCGAAATAGGCGCGCTGCAGCAACTCCGCAAACGCGACACGAGTTTCGAGCGATGCGGGATCGAAGAAGGAATTTTCTGCAAAGACAATCGCATCCGCTTCCACCGCGCGCCCATTCTTCTCCGTCAGCATCTCCACCGCGAACGGCAGCAGCCGGGCGCGCAACGTCTCGCAGGCATTCTTCACCGCGGCGCCATTCAAATCCGTCCCGCAAGAAGCGGCCGTCGCGGAGGTATTCGGGACCTTATCGGTGCGCGTCGCCATCACCCGCACACGATCTGGAGAAATGCCCAGCTCCCGCGCCGCCACGAGCGCCATGTTTGTATAAACGCCCTGTCCCATCTCAATGCCGCCGTGATTCACCTGCGCCGTCCCATCCTGGTAGAGCAGCACCAGCGCGCCGGCTTGGTTCAGGTGCGTCGTCGTGAAAGAAATCCCGAATTTCACCGGCGTCATCGCGAGCCCGCGTTTCCGGTTCGGCTGCTGCGCATTCCACTCCCGCAACTCCTGCCGACGCGCAGCGAAATCGCTCGATTCCAACAGCTCCCGCCACACCCGCTGGATCCGATTATCCTCAATCTCCTGCCCGTAGTGCGTCGTGTTCATCTCGCCCGTGTCGCGATAGAGATTCCGCTCCCGCACCATCTCCGGCGGCAATCCCGTTGCCCGCGCCACGCGATCAAGAATCTCCTCCATCACCAGCATCCCCTGCGGCCCACCGAATCCACGAAACGCCGTGTTCGACGCCAGATTCGTCTTCACCACCACCCCACTGAACTCCACCTGCGGGATGTAATACGCGTTATCGAGGTGGAACACCGCCCGGTCCGTCACTGCGCGCGAAAGATCTAACGACCATCCGCCATTCGAGAACAGCTCCACCTTCGCCCCGAGCAGTATCCCCGCCTCATCAAAGCCAACCGTGAATCGTCCCAGAAACGGGTGCCGTTTCCCAGTGATCATCATGTCCTGATCGCGATTGTAGCGGACGCGCACCTTCCGCTGCGTCTTCGTCGCCGCGAGCGCCGCCAGCGCCGCCAGACCAGCAGCCTGCGTTTCCTTGCCGCCGAACCCGCCGCCCATCCGCGGACATTCCACCACCACACTGTGCATCGGCAGCTTCAGCACATGCGCCACGATGTGCTGCACCTCACTCGGATGCTGCGTCGACGAGCTGATAAACACACTCCCGTCCTCACCCGCCTCCGCCCAGCAGGCATTCGTCTCCAGATAAAAATGATCCTGCCCGCCGAAGGAGAATTCTCCCTCCAGCTTCATCGGCGCATCGCCTAAAGCAGCGCCCACATCTCCGCGCCGGATGTAATTCGGCTCCGTATGAAAACTCTCCGCCTCGATCCCCTCTTCGATCGTGAAGATCGGCGGCAGCGGCTCGTATTCCACCACCACCTTCTCCGCCGCCGCGCGACAAATCTCCGCCGTCTCACCGACCACCAGCGCCACCACCTGCCCGTGGTAAAACGCCTCCGCATCCGCGAGCAAAATCTCATCGTGCCGCACCGCGCCGACATCGTTCAATCCCGGCACGTCTTCCGCGAGCAGCACCGCGAGCACACCCGGCATCTCCCGCGCCGCCGAAGCATCGCGCCGCACAATCCGCGCACGCGCATGCGGCGAGCAAACCGGCCATGTCTCCAGCATCCCCTCCTGCTGCGCGCGATCATCCACGTAAATAGCTTCACCCGTCACGTGCTTATGCGCGCTCTCATGCGGTATGGAAGCGGGCCTCTCGCAACGGACGCGAAGGTCGCCACGTTCTGATTCTTCCTTTGCGTCCTTTGCGCCCGTGGCGAGAGGCTCCTCCGCGAAAAACTTCCGCAGCAAAGTCTTGATCAACCCAAGCCGGTAAGTCGCACTCCCGCGCACATCGGAGATCGGGGTAAACTCCTTCTCCAGCACCGGCAAGACCTCAGCACAACTCTCCGGCGCCCACCGTTTCCCGATCAGCGCCTGCTCCGTCGCCCGCGCCCGCAGCGGCATCGCCGCCACACCGCCATACGCCAGCCGCGCCTGCACGATCGTGCCGCCCTCCGTCACCCGCACCGCGAACGAACCAGCAACCGTGCTGATATCCATCTCTCGCCGCTTCGACACCTTGTAGAACCGCCGAATTGATCCCGCATCCGCCGCGATCCGCGGCACCAGCACCGCCTTCAAAATCTCACCCGGCAGCAACGCCGTCTTCCGATACGAAACAAAAAACTCCTCCAGCGGCAGCACCCGCTCACCACCCGCCGACGCGAGCACCACCTGCGCGTCTAACGAGAGCAAGACCGGCGCCGAATCCCCGATCGGCGACGCCGTCACCAGGTTCCCGCCGAGCGTCGCGCGATTCCGAATCTGCCGCGATCCGAACACCAGCAGCATCTCGCGCAGCTCGGGATACTCCGCGCCGATCGTATCATCGAGCCGCGTCAAAGTAGTTGCCGCGCCAACGCTCCACTCCGTCTCCGTCGAGGTGATCGCCGTCAGCTCCGCCACCGCCTCGATTGAGATCAGCACGGGAAACTTCCGGAACTTCTTCGTGATCTCGAGCCCCAGTTCCGTCGCGCCCGCGATCAACCGCGCCTCCGGATTCTCCGCCATCATGTCGAACAACCGCGCGAGCGTAGTCGGCCGCAGAAACTTCTCCTCGCCCGCCGTGTAGCGCACCGCGCCCAGCTTTGCCTTCGCCATCTTCAGCTGCTCATCGAACGAGTCGCTGCCATTCCGTTGCGCCAGCGCATCCACCGCCGCATCACGGATCGGCCGATAGCCGGTGCAACGACACAAATTCCCGCAGAGCTGCTCATCGAGCTGCGCCGCCGTCTTGAGATCCTTCCGGTAGTAGCCCTCGAACATCGACATGATGAACCCCGGCGTGCAGTAGCCGCACTGCGACCCGAAATTATCCACCATCGCCTGCTGCACCGGATGCATCCTGCCGCTGCAGCCCACACCCTCCACCGTCACAATGTCGCGCCCGGCCATCAGCGGCAGCGGAACGAGACAGCTATTGATCGCGCGATAGCACCGCTTCCCCCGCGCATCGCGGTCCACGATCGCCACCGAGCAAGCGCCGCAGTCCCCCTCCGCGCAACCTTCCTTCGACCCCGTGAGCCCGTTCGCCCGCAGCCACTCCAGCAGCGTCAGATTCGGCGAAACACCGCTCACTTCCCTGCGAGTGCCGTTCAGCTTGAAAGTGATCGTGCCTACGCTCACAACGAAGAATGCCTCCGGCTCTGCAAAATTTTCAGAAACGACCGCGAGCGAATTTCCTCCAGCGACAACCCCGTCGCGAGCGCCTCCTCCTCCGTGATCGCGCCGCACGCCATTCCTCGCAGGAAGAAATTCAACAGCCCCTGGCCCGTTGCCGCGTCATCAAAAACATCGCCGAACAACGACGCCAGCGCCGCCTTCTCCACAAATGTCTTCAGCCGTCCCGACGCCGCCTCCAGCCCTCGCAGGAAGAACGAATACACCGCCGCATACCGCGTTACGAACTGCGCCGGGTGCAGATCCCAACCCTGGTAAAATCCATTGCGGAGCGAGTGCATGTTATCGTCAAACCCGAGCCGCCACGCACCGTGCACCGCCTCCTGGTTCTGCCGGAGCTGCTCAGCCGTGAGCGGATTTCCCTCCGTCGCGCGATGCGGCCCGACCGGCAGAATATTGGTCGCGCCATCAGAGAGTTGAATGCCCGTGCCGGCCGTCGAGACGAGCATCACCTGCCGTGCGAAATCGCAGGTCGGATGCCGCATCGCCTGATACGCCGCCGTGATCCCGCAATTCGCGGTGTAGTCATAAACCCCGAAGTGAATGCTCTGGCACCGCCCTTCCGCCGCATCGATCAACGAACTGATCGCGATCTCCCCCCGCGCGTTAATGATCGCCTGCGGCGTCTCGATCATCGGCTCGATCTTCAGCGAACCACTCGTTAGGCCATTGCGTTGCTCGAGCAATTCGAGCAGCCGCACCGCCGCGCTCATCTGCTCCGGCAGCTGAATCTTCGGCACCGTAATGATGAAATTCTCCGGCAACTCGCCACACGTGTCGGCCAGCAGCGTCGTCACAAAAATATCGAGCGTGCGACTGCTCCGCACTCGCAGATCCTCATTCAGCGGCTTGATCCGGATCCCGATGAACGGCGGCAGTGATTTCTCTGCCACTCCCCGCGCCACTTCCCCCGCACTCGTTGCCGCGTGGCCATCTTCTTCGGCGTCCGCGCGATTGCCATAGCCGTCTTCAAAATCGAGCCGGAAATCCTCGATCGCCTCCCGTTCCAGCTTCTCCACGATCCGGCCATAAACCTTCTCCGCGAGCTGCTCATCGCCTTCCATCCCGAGCACGCGCGCCAGCGTCGCCGCGTCCGGCGCATATTCTTCCAGCGACCGCAACGCCACCTTCCCCAGCCGCTGCGCCGTGTCCGCCTTAAACAAATGCGCGCCGCCATAAACCGTGTGCACCGCCTGCCGCCGATTCGACTCGCCCGGGTAACGGCGCACGAAAGTGTGATTCGCCTCGCTCAGCGCGGTGCTGATCGATTCGACTTCGTTAGGCTGCAGACTCGTGCGTGCTGACGTTTCCGCTGCTGACATCCGTGGTGCTGCCCTCCTGTTAAATTGTCATCCTGAGCGAAGCGAAGAGCCTGTCCTGAGTCTTTCGAAGGAATCTCTGACTTCTCTCCGCTCGCTGGATTCTTATTCATCCGGCGCGGAAGAGTCACTCATCATTTCGTCGATATCCACGCCTCCCGATTGTCGATTTGCGGCTCCTGTTCGAGCTGCTCCCCCAGATCCTCCCAGCGCGGATTCTGTCTCTCGATCAGCGCGATCTTCTTCGCTCGCAGCCAGCCTTTCAGCTGCTTCTCGCGGGCAATGGCATTGTTCACGTCGCGGAAGTGCTCGAAGTAGACCATCCGCGTTAGATTATAGCGCTGCGCGAATCCATCCTTGTCCCCGTGCCGGTGCTGCCAAACACGCCGCTGCAAACTATTCGTCACCCCGATGTAGAGCGTCGTGCGGTGCATATTCGTGAGGATGGAGACGTAAGGGTTGTGATCGCGCATCCCGCAGAAAAGTCAGAGATGTTTCGCTGCGCTCAACATGACAATTTATGAATTAGCGCAGCCTCGACCACAATCTCTGACGAGGGATTTGCGCGAGCATCTGCACGGCCTCTCTCCCTTTTTTTGTCATCCTGAGCAACGCGAAGAGCCTGTCCTGAGTCTTTCGAAGGAATCTCTGACTTCTCCCTTCACGCAGCGCTAAACCCCACCCGCGGCCTAACAAACCGCCCACTCGTCCGCGCCGCAAACAGCCCATCCTGGAACACCGTCTCACCGCGCAAAAACGTGCGCACCACCCGCGCCCGCAGCTTTCGACCCACATACGGACTGTGCCCGTGCCGGTAGTGCAGCGATTCCGCCGTCACCGTCTCCGCGGCGTTCATCTCCACGAGCGAGAAATCGGCATCGTTCCCGACGCTGATCTCGCCTTTACCCGGCAGCTGGAATAACTCCGCCACGCTGCGACTCGTCAGCCGCGCGATCTCCTCCCGCGTCACCTCACACTCGATCAGCAACGGCAGCAGGTGCTGACAACCCGAAATCCCGCCCCAGACGCGGAAGAAATTCTCCTGCTCCTTCATCTCCGGCGGCGACGGTGAATGGTCCGAACCGATCGTGCTGACCTCCCGCAGGGTTGTGAGCAGCACCTGCT
>JACCZQ010000390.1 GCA_013695905.1 Chthoniobacterales bacterium | reverse complement strand
CGCATGAGCCGCGAGACAAACAGCGCCTTCCCCTGCTCGTAGGCGCCCGCGTCGGGGTCATCGCGCCGCTCCAGCACCGCCACGATCCCACCGGTCTGGGTGGGCACGAAGTCACTCACCTCGCCCGGCTTCATTTCGGCGACGACACCTTTGATGGCCTGCAGATCGGGCGTCTCGGGAGGTGGAGCTGGCTGATCGGGCTCGGCTGGTGGAGTGGGCGGATCAGCCAGGGCAAAAGGCGGGATGCGCTCGAGGGGAACGCCAACCTCCTGTGCAGCCGCCTCGAGTGGAGTGCCGCTGCTCACTGCGGCCCGGAGTTTCTGCGAGACCTCGGCGGCGCGGGCGGCAATCATCTCGCGCGTGCGCTGCGCGCGAATGGCTTCCTCGACGCGCGGCCGTGCTTCTTCCAGGGTAAGCGGACGCGGAGGCTCGATCCCGGCGAGGTGCAGCACGTAGAAACCGTCCCCGGCCTGCATCGCGTCGCTGGTCGGCTCACCAGGCGTGAGGCGAAAGGCGGCTTCGACCAGCTGCGAATGCGCAGCGAGGGCCGGGTCCGGCTGCGAGCGAGTGAAGTCGCCGGTGGTCTGCACCGGAAGCTCGAATTTCTGCGCGACCTGCTCGAACTGGACTCCCTTTTCCAGCAGCGCCTGATCGAAATCATTCGCGCGGTCGGCCAGCTTCTGCAGTTCTTCGACGCGCGGGCGACCTTCGAGTTTCTTTTGCTCCTCGTTCAAAGCGAACGTCACGAAACTGACCTTCCGTTTCTCCTCGGTGTTCAGCGCCACTTTCTGCGCTTCGTAGAATTTCGCGATGTCCTCGTCGGTGATTTGCAGATCCTTCGCGAAATCATCGGTGCGCAGCCGCACCACTGCGGCCGTCAACTTCCCGTAGGCGCGGCCGAAGTTCTCGCGCGTCTCCGCCTCCGGAATTTCAACGCCGGTCGCGAGCACTTCACGCAGGCGAGAGAGCACGAGCTGATCGCCGGCCAGCTCCTCGATGTGGCCTTCGGTGAAGCCGAGCGCCGGCAGCGCGCGCTCGGTGAACTCGTTATACTTGTTGATGTCGAATCCACCTTCCCCGCGGAACGGGAGGAGCTCGCGCACGACATTCGCGACTTCCTGCGCGGTGGGACGAATCCCGAGCCGCTCGGCTTCGTAACGGACGACGAGACGATTCCAGGCAAACTCGTTGTAAGCCTCATCCTGCGACTGCGCGGTGCCGGCGAGATCCTGCAGGTAAGAATACATCCCCAGCTCCTGCGCGAGCACGAAGAACCGCATACTCCGCTGGAAATCGATTTTCGAGACAGGCTGGCCATGGATCTGGCCGGCCAAATTCGTACCGCCGGTGAATGGATCGGATTTACTAAAGTAAAAAATGAACGGGATGGCGAGGAAGCCGATCACGATCCAGAGCATGCGCTGGTTCTTACGGAGGACGTTGATCATAGAGTAGGACGGCGGGGGAATCCGGAGCCGCGCAGCTTAAGCAGGACGGGTGCGGTGCGCCACCGCTTTTCTAGACGGAGCGGGCGCCCGAGGTTGACCGGGCCTACCGCCAGCCCTTCAATCGCCAAAGGAAATGTCCACCGCACGAGCAGTTTCGATCATTTGACCATCGGGCGGCACGAGGCGGAGACGATTCACCGCGTCGCCGATCGGCACATGGTGCACCTGGTAGTTCTGGTAGCTGACCATCGAACCGAACTTCCGCTCGTGCATCAGCTGCACAGCTTTCACGCCAAAACGCGTCCCGAGAATGCGATCGAGAGTGGTCGGCGCGCCGCCGCGCTGGAGATGTCCCAGCACCGTGCAGCGCGTTTCTTTCCCGGTGCGCTCGGCGATCTCGTTCGCCACCCGGATGCCGATCCCGCCCAGCTTGTATTCACCTGAGTCTGTGGAGCGCATCACCACCTGCCCGTCGGCCGGGCGGGCGCCTTCGGCGACGACGACGAGGGAGTAGATGCTGCCGTGCGTGTCCCGCATGTGCACCGCCTCGATGATCCTGTCGTAACTGAACGGGATCTCCGGAATGAGAATGACGTGCGCGCCGCCGGCGACTCCTCCGTGCAGCGCGATCCAGCCGGCATGCCGGCCCATCACCTCCAGGACCATGACGCGTTTATGGCTCGTGGCGGTGGTGTGCAGCCGGTCCAGGGCGTCCACCACGGAAGCCACGGCCGAGTCGAAGCCGAACGTCATCGCCGTTGCTTCCAGATCGTTATCGATCGTCTTGGGCACGCCGATGCAATCGATGCCCGCTTCCTGCAATTGCAGCGCCGTCGTCATGGAGCCGTCGCCGCCGACGATGATCAACGCCTCCACGCGATTTTCCCGGAGCACGCGCTTCGCCGCCGCAATCACCTCCGCAGCCACCTCCGCGCGGTCCCCTGCCCCGACTTTTGCGACGAAATGGCCGCGATTCGTCGTGCCGAGAATAGTCCCGCCGCGCGGCATGATCCCGCTCGTGCTGCGACGATCCAGCATCACGAAATTCCCGGGCGGGAGCAATCCCTCAAAGCCGTCGAGGAAGCCGACCACCTCCAGGTTCAGTTTCTCCGCGGCGAGGGCCACCCCCCGCAGCACCGCATTCAGCCCCGGGCAATCGCCGCCACTGGTCAGCACGCCGATTCGTCGCTTCATGGCGCTGGGCGGAGGGACAATCAGAGCGTTTTCTTCGGGTCAACCATGCGGCCGGTGTTCGTCCATTGATCGAACGCCTGCCAGCCGGTATTCAGCAGCTGCGAGCCCTCGGCGAAGCGATTGCTGCTGCCGAGCATCACGATGATCACGTGCCGCGGGATGATCGTGGTGCTGGTGGTGTCGTGCTTGATCACTTCCGCCTCCCGCTGCGCAGAAAGAATCAGGCAATCACCCGCCCGTGCCGTGCGCCCGGTCTTCACGCCATCCACGCCCTCGCGGCCGAGCAGCTCGTTCGTATTCTTCAGGAGGTACTCACGCTGCGCGCCCCCGCGATTGAATGAAATCTGTCGCTCCTTCTGCGAGACGTAGAACCGGAACCCTGCTTTGCCCATCGCGTAGCGGGTCAACCGCGCCATATCGGCGGCGGTGGAATGCGGCACCGGCTTCACATTTGAGTCCTGGCCGGTCGGATTCGAGAAGCGGGTGCGCTCCATCTTCAGATTCCGCGCGAGAGCGTTCATCTGGCTCACGAACGTGGCCACTGGCGAACCCGCCGACGGCACCACCCCCTGCAGCGCCTGCCCGACATGATGCGCCAGAGTGAAGCCGGCGATGTTATCGGATTGCACGAGCGCGGCGTAGAGCAGATCGCGCAACGTCGCGGTATCGCCCGGTTGGAAACCGACGTGGTTCTCACCACCACCCGCGAACGCCTCCGGCGGGATCGTGGCGACCTGCGTCAGGTCACCGTTCCGGCTCTCCGCCCAATCCAGCACCACCAGCGCCGTGGCCACTTTCGTGAGGCTGGCGACCTGGCGCTTCTGCCGGGAATTTCGCTCCTCGAGCACGTGACCGCTCTTGGCGTCCACGATGATATAGGCTTGCGCTCCCAGGACGCTTCCGGAGAGGGCAACGAGGAGGAACAGAGCGAGAAATTGGCGCAGAAAAGGGTGTGGTAAAATCACGGCGGGAAAAATCGCAGCACCATAAGCGCCGTGCCTTGAATCGCAATGCCAAAGCCCGAACCTGGAGGGGAATGCTTCCGTCATTGCCTCCCCGGCTAAACAATCACAACCGCGACAACAGTGCGGAGAAAAAAAGAGGGGCGACCCTCACGAGCCGCCCCTCCCGAAGGAAGGTAAAACTTAGGTCGCGGTTTAGCGACCCAGCGCCACGCTCGAGCGAGTGCCGTAGCGGTGCGCATTTGGTTCCAGCGTGAGGTAAATACGCTCCGCGGCATTCACGAGGTCGAACGGCGTCGCTTTGCCCAGCCCGCTCGCGCGGATCGTCCCGAGCTTGCCCTGCAGACGGCTGCCACCCGCGACATCAAATTCATAAATCACCATGCCACGATCGATATCAGTGACCCGCACCTTCATCGCGAGAAACGAGCGGCCGACTCCGAATTGCCCGAGGAAAAAGCGACCAGCCGGGCTGCCGCCATCGACCATCGTGAATTCACCTTCGACCAGCCAGCCGGTGCGCGGCGTCTCGTCTTCTTCGAGGATGCGGGCGGGCGCGAGTTTCGACAGATGCTCTTTCAAAGTGCCGGCGAAGGAGACCGGCGTCAGCGCCTTGCGGATCGGCATTTCACCCGCGGAATCCGTCTGATGGCCGAGGAAGCTGGCGTTATCGATGCAGAAGGGGCGGATATAAATGGCTTTCGGATTGGCCGCGCCGACGCCGCAGTTGTTCGTCACCATCCGCACGCCCTCGACCGAGCCGAAGCCCTTCGGGTCGATGGCCCCGTAGGATGAGGTGGCGCCAGAGGAACCGACCTGTGAACTGGTCACATACATGTCGGCGCAGGAGCAAAGCAGGAAGCTGCTGGAGAGAATTGCGATGAAAGATTTCATAGGTTAGTGCGGCTCCGGCCAGCTCACCTCTGTGGTGGACCGGACGGATAGTTGCCGCCTTTCTGATGCAACTCTCATGCCGCGGAGCGGAGAAAAATGCTCCCGCGCGTCCGGTGTTTTCAGAAGCGGTGGCAAAAGTCGAAGAGCCCTCACCCCCACCATCTCTCAGGAGGAGAGGGAACTCCTTCTCCCTCGGGGAGAAGGTTGGGATGAGGGGGAAAGGCGGCGTTTTCAAGACGAAGGCCACTTTTGAACCGCTTCTAGAAGAGCTGCGCCTGGCGAGGCGGTGCCTGCGCGATCTGCCCCAGCGCCTTCCGGAGCCGGAGCGCGGCGTGCGGCGCGTAATCGAGGGCGTTGTTATTAAACACGACGTGCACCTCCGTGGCGCGCTGCGCGAGTTCCCTTGTCCGCTGCGCCACCTCGTCGATCTCTTCGTCGGTGTAGTCGTAGTTGAAACGCGCGGCGACGGTTTTGCCGGTGGTGTACGCCTTCGCGTCACGCCCGTGGAGACGCAGATATGCCAGGGAAGGATTGGTGATCTCATCCAGCTTCGATGGCATGATCGTGAAGTGATTCTCCGCCGGCGCATCGACAGAAACCAACGCGGCTGAATGCGAGTGGAGAAACTCCAGCAACGCCTGGAGCTGCTCACCTTCAGCCCAATTGCGATTCCGGAACTCGAGCGCCACCCGATACCCGGAGAGCAGCTCCAGGAGCGGCTGAAGTTCCTCCAGGGAATGTTTCCGCGGCGAGAAAGCCGGCGACAACTGCAGCAGCAGCGCCCCGAGCTTGCCCCTCGCGCGCAGCATCTCGATCCCGCGGAGAAACGCCTGTGCCACCCCCTCCTCGATTTCCGGGGTGAGCCGCACCTTCCCCTTCCCATCCGTCTCCACCTCCCGCTGCCATGCTGGCGGGAGCAACTTCGCCGGGGTCGCGTGCCGCGACAGCAGCTGGTGCAGCTTCACATTGAAAACAAAATCATCCGGCGTGCTGTGACACCACCGCTCCACCATCCGCGGGTCCGGCACCGAGTAGAAGGTGGCGTTCACCTCCACCATCTCGAATTGCTGCGCGTACCAGGGCAGACGTTCACCGGCCGGCAGGCCTTTCGGATACCAGCGTTCGATGAACCCGGGGTCCGACCAGCTCGCCGTGCCCACGAGGATTTTCCCCTGCTCCATTGCCGCGGCGTCCGCAGTCATCCTGGCATGACAACGCCGCGACCGCAGGAAGGCAAACGCATCTTGTGAATTAATGCAGTTGCGTTGTTGAACGGGCGCGCCATAATGCGAATCTCAAGACGCGGGGTGGAGCAGTCTGCTAGCTCGTCAGGCTCATAACCTGAAGGCCGCGGGTTCAAATCCCGCCCCCGCAACCATTCTCCGCCGCGGCGTTGACCGGCGACACACACGATCCTGAGT
>JACCZQ010000351.1 GCA_013695905.1 Chthoniobacterales bacterium | reverse complement strand
GGGGTGCACCGTCTCCGGGATTGCTTCCGCGTCTGCGCTGACCGCCTCCGGAAATTCCAGCGGCAGGTGGTACTTCCGGATGATCGACAGCATGTCCACGCCGGGGGCGCTGGCGGAGCCGAGGACCTCCACGATCTGGCCTTCGGGATTGACGTGGCGCGATTCCCAGACCTCCAGCTGCACGACGACTTTGTCATTCAGGCGCGGCTGGGTGGGCAGCGGGGTGCGGGGTGGCACCTGCACGTAAACGTTGTGGACGATGCGCGGGTCGTCGGGGACGACGTAGAAGAAGTTCTGCGATTGCTGGAGCGTGCCGACGATGGTGTCGTGCGCCCGCTCCAGGATGCGGATGATGCGGCCTTCGGCGCGCGAGGGTCCTTTGCTGCGACCGGGGCGCTCGTCGCGGGTGATCCGCGCCACCACTCGGTCGCCATGCATCGCGGTGCCGGTGTTCTCCGCGGCGATGAACAGGTCCTGCTCGTCGCTGCCTTCGCGTGAGAGAAAGGCGTAGCCGGCCTGGTGCACGTGCAGCGAGCCGGTCACGAGATCGGCTTCCGCGGAGATGACGTAGCGGTCCTGCCGGATGCGTGCAATCTCGCCGGAGTATTCGAGTTCCTTCAGCGTCTGGCTCAGGTCCATCCGCTCGCCGCTTCTGCGGCCGAGGAGTTTGCCAAGCTCCTTTTTATCGAGCGGGCGGTACTTGGGCGCGCGCAGGATGCGCAGAATCTGTTCCTTGAGAGAGGGGGTATTTTGTTTCACGGCGAGAGAGGGGGCGGCGATTCTTAGCTTCGCCCAAAATGGCTGGCGAGGAGAATGGAATCTTCAGTGACTGCGGCCGCGCGATCGAATAAACTCACGGCGTGTTAGTCTGAACTCTGATGGCTGCCGTGCATTGGAAAATTGCAGGCGAGACGCTCGACCTCTCGGGTCGGGCCATGATCATGGGCGTGCTGAATGTGACGCCGGATTCGTTCTCCGACGGGGGCCAATTCGTAGAAGTGGACAAGGCGCTGACGCACGCGCTGCAGATGGTGGCCGAGGGGGCGCAGATCATCGATATCGGCGGCGAGTCGACGCGGCCGGGTGCGGAAGCCGTGGATGAAACCGAAGAGCTGCGCCGCGTGCTGCCGGTGATCTCCCGGCTGCGGGCGCGCTCGGATGTGATCATCTCCATCGACACCTCGAAAGCAGGTGTGGCACGTGCAGCTCTGGAGGCGGGGGCGACGGTCGTGAACGACATCAGCGGCGGGCGCGCGGACGGAGAGATGATGTCGCTGGCCGCGGAAAGCGGGGCGGGTTTCATCATCATGCACATGCAGGGCACCCCGCGGACGATGCAACAGAGTCCGCAATATGACGATGTGGTGAGCGAAGTGGCTGATTTTTTTCGACAACAATATGCCCGCGCCTTAGAGTGCGGCCTTGAGCCCATGGCGATTGCGTTCGATCCGGGAATCGGGTTTGGAAAAACGCTCGCTCACAATCTCTCTCTGCTGCGCCATCTCCCGCAGCTCCGCATCCACGAGCGGCCGCTCGTGGTCGGCGTCTCGCGGAAATCTTTTCTCGGGAAGATGATCGATTCCCCGCAGCTGAGCGACCGCAGCGCGCCCACCGTGGCGATGACGGCGCTCCTCCGCGAACGCGGCGCGCACGTGCTCCGCGTGCATGATGTAAAACCAAACGTCGCCGCCTTGCGCGTGACGGAAGCTCTGCTGGACAACGCGCCATGATTTTCGAGCAAATCCTCGAGCGTTGGTTCGATAGCTGGCGGGGAGTCGTCGAGATCCTCCTCCTGAGCGTCGGCATCTACTACGGGTATCTTTACTTTCGCGGCACGCGCGGCGCGAAGGTGCTGACGGGACTGGCGATCGTTTTCCTGACGCTCACGCTCATCTCCCAGCTGCTGAATCTCACCGTGATCGGCTGGATCATCCGCAGCTTCTCCGTGTTTCTCGCGGTGGCGCTGGTCGTCATATTTCAACCCGAACTTCGCCGCGGCCTGGCGGAACTCGGCGGGCACCCGATTTTTTCTCTGACGAGTGAGAAACGCGAGACCGTCCAGGACATCGCGGAGGCGGTGAGTCAGCTGGCGAACAAGCAGTTTGGCGCGCTCATCGCGCTGGAACGAGATACGTCGATCCGTGTTTACGAAGAAACTGGAGTCGAACTGGATGCGGTGTTCTCGATCGAGCTGCTGCTAACGCTCTTCCATCCGAAAAGCGCGCTGCACGATGGCGGCGTGATCGTGCGCAACGGCCGCATCGCGGCGGCGGCGTGCATTTTTCCGGTTAGCCAGCGGGAGACACTCGATCGCAGTCTCGGCCTGCGACACCGCGCCGGTCTCGGGTTGACCGAAGAATCAGACGCGATCGCGGTGATCGTCTCGGAGGAGACGGGAGCGATCTCGATTTGTCACCGGCGGCGGATCGAACGCAATTTCACTCCGGAAAGTTTCCGGAAGCGGATCAGCGAACTAATGTTGCAGGGGACCTATGAAGAAACTGATTCTGAAGAACTGGGCCGCAAAGGTGATCTCGCTGCTCCTCGCGACAACCCTCTGGTACCTCATCAGAAAGAACGTAGCAACGACACCCTTACCGTTTGAGATGCGGCCGCGGGTGTTTGAGCAGCGGTAGGCGGCGAACTGATCGTGGGGCGAGGCTCCATCGGCGCGGAGAGGAACGCTTCGCCATCCGCAGCCGCCGGGTCGCCTGAGCTTTCGCGTCAGCGCAGGAAACGCGCGAGATTCTCTTCTTCCCAACGCCGCGCGCGGTAATAGCCGGGATACTGGCGCTCGCGCCGATAAAATTCTTCGGTATGCACACGGCGGCGACCGCTCGTGTCGATCTCGTCCGGCACGACCGAGTGCAGCATTTCGTGATACATCACGTACTGCAGAAACCAGAGCGGCACGAATGGCTGGTCGAGTGCGGGATTAATGCGGATGACGCGATCCTCCTCCTGGATCGTGCCGAAGACGAAATACTCTTTCGGGCGTTGTCTTCGGCGGCGGCCCCACACGACCGTGTAGCCGCGGAGCCGAGCGCGAAAGTGCCGCGCGTTCAGGCGATCAAAGATTTCGCGGAGGTCGAAATATTTCCCTTCGTGCTGCAAGTGCAGCTGGCGCTGCATGGGCAGTCGTGGATGAGCGAGCTTTCGTTTTGTTTTCTTCGCCATACCCCGAGGCAGATTTGGGAACCCCATTATTCTAAGGGCGTACAGGGGGGTGACAAGAAAAGCGCCTGACTTTGTTTCCGGAATCTACTAATCCTTCACGGCGAACGGTTTACAATTTACTCATACTATAGAAAAGTGACACAATGGCCCAGCGTTGGCGCACCTGTCTCACCACCCAAACCGCCAATTCCAAGCGGGCGACTCCGGTGCTCACCGGCCGCAGATTTACGAATCAATGGATTGTGTCTATAGTCGCTGCTCTTCCGCGTCGGCGCGCTGCCAACGTGACAGTCGCACAATTTACTTCTGCCCAGTTTGCGCGCGGCGCGGTTAGACTCACCAGCCGAATGGAAACGGACTACCAGGTTAAGCTCGAGATCTTCGAAGGTCCGCTCGACCTGCTGCTTTACCTCATCAAACGCGACGAGCTCGACATTTACGACATTTCGCTGGAGCGAATCACGCGGCAATACCTCGAATATCTGCAGGCGTTCAAGGAGCTGAACATCGATGTCGCCGGCGAGTTCGTGGTGATGGCGGCGAATCTTATCTATCTGAAGAGCCGTAGTCTGCTCCCCGTCGAGCAACAGCCGCCGGAGGAGGATGCAGAGGAAGATGATCCGCGCTGGGATCTCATCCGCCAGCTGATCGAGTACAAGAAATTCAAGGAAGCAGCCGCGCAGTTGCAGGTGCGGCAGCTGGAGCAGGAGCGGGTTTACGTGCGCGAGCCCGCAGGAACGCCGGAAGCTGTGTTCGCACCGCTTCGTTTGGGCGAGGTCGGGATTTTCCAGCTCATCAACGCCTTCCAGAATGTCATCAAGCGCCTCGACGCCAAAGAGGATCTGCAGGAGATGTTCGGCGAGCACTACACCGTCTCGGATAAAATTGAATGGATCCTCCAGCGTGTCGGCGATGGAGTGCCGCTCCGGTTTTCCGAGCTCTTCGCCAGCATGGCGTCCCGGGTGGAGATCGTCGTCACCTTCCTGGCCTTGCTAGAGCTGATCCGGCTGCGGCAGGTGCGGGCGACGCAGGCGGATGCGTTCGCGGAGATCGAGCTCGCCGCCTTTCCTTCCTGAGCGGCCACTGAAGATGGCGAGAATACTCATCGCCGGCTGCGGGTATGCAGGCGCGGCGACGGCGCGGCTCTTCCACGCGCACGGCTGGGAGGTGGAAGGCTGGACCTCCTCCGCGCAATCGGCCGAAGCTCTGGGCGCGTTGCCTTTTCGGGTGCGCGCCGTCGATATCACGAGCGCCGACGCTGTCGCAGCGGCAGCTTCGGCGAGCAGGTTCGATGTGATGATTCAATCCGTCAGCTCGCGCGGCGGTGGAGCGGACGCTTACCGCCGCATTTATCTGGAGGGGGCGCGCAATCTCACGAGCGCTTTTTCCGAGGCACTGCCGATCTTCACCAGCAGCACGAGTGTGTATGCGCAGACGGGTGGCGAGTGGGTGACGGAGCTGAGCGCGGCGGCGCCGGAGCGCGAGACCGGCCGCGTCTTGCGCGAAACGGAGGAGCTGGTGCTCGCACGTGGCGGGATTGTATTGCGGCTCGCCGGCATCTACGGCCCGGGACGGTCCGCCCTTCTGCGGAAATTTCTCGCCGGCACGGCGGTGCTCGACGCCAGCGGGAGGCGCTTCATCAATCAGGTGCACCGGGACGATGTGGCCTCGGCCTTGCTGCTGGTGGCGCAGCGCACGGCCGGCGGCGGCTCTGCACCGGCGACTGATCGCATCTGCAATGTCTCGGATAACAACCCGCGCACCGACCGCGATTGCTACGCGTGGCTCGCGGCGCAACTCGGGAAGCCGATGCCGGCGGTGAGTGATTCGCCTGTCGAACGCAAGCGCGGGAACAGCAGCAAACGGGTCAGCAGTGCACGACTTCAAGCCGCCGGCTGGCAGCCGCGCTACCCGACGTTTGAGAGCGGAATGCGGGAGAGCGTGTTGCCCGGCCTGGAGCAGCTCGGCGCGTAGCCCGGGGGGGCCATCCACAGCTCCGGTATGGAAGCTGCTCCTGAAATCGGCATGCGGAATATCAAATTAACCGGCCGAGAGGCGACAGTGGTCCGTGCCATCGGCTTCACTGAAGCCATGGCCGGCGCGGAGATCCTGGATTACACCCGGATGGATCCCGAAGACACCACTGACGTGCTGAACAGCCTGATGTCCGCCGGCTTTGTCGAGACGGTGCCGTTCTACGACCAGGTCGAGATGGCAGAGATGCCGGTCACCACGTTCGAGATTAATCCAGCCTACGTGCACGATCTCAAGCAGGCGCTCCAGAAGCGCTAAGCGTGCGTCGTCGGCGCGGCGGCGTCGCTCACCAGGGTTTGCTGGGCGGCGGCGGAGAGGACGCTTCTCTCGCCGAAGAGCTGCCGGATCACTTCCTCGACGGGCAGCTCCTGCACGTTGATATCGGTGACCTTACAGTTCTCCAGCAGCTGGCGGCAGGTCTCGGTCACTTTCGCGCGCGGCACCTTCAGGCGCACCGACGCGTCGGTTTGCTCGATCACCTCGCCAAAGGCGGAGAAATCCCGCGCCACGCGATCCTCGAAGGTGAGACTCAGAATTTTGTAACCGGAGAAGCGGTCGATGATCTGCGAGAGCGGCCCATCGAAGAAAATCTTCCCGTGATCGATGATAATCACGCGGTGACACAGCTCTTCGATGTCCTGCATGTAATGGCTCGTCAGCATCGTGACGATCTGGTGCTCCCGGTTATAAACACGGAGGAATTCGCGCACCCGCTTCTGGCTCACGACATCGAGGCCGATGGTAGGTTCGTCGAGGAACAGCACCCGCGGCTCGTGGAGGAGCGCCGAGATGAGCTCCATCTTCATGCGTTCGCCTAACGACAGCTCGCGCACCATCACGTTCATCTTATCCTGCACCTCGAGCAGCTCACCGAGGCCGCCGACGACCTGCCGGAAGCGCGCGCGCTCGATGCCATAGATGGCGCGGTTCAGCTCCAGCGATTCCTGCGCGGGCAAATCCCACCAGAGGGCATTCTTCTGTCCCATGAGCAGCGCGAACTGCCGCTTCATTTCATTGCGCCGCTCCCACGGGACGAAGCCAAGCACCCGCGCCTCGCCCGCCGTCGGATTGAGCAACCCCGAGAGCATCTTCAGCACCGTGGTTTTGCCGGCGCCGTTCGGCCCGAGAAAGCCAACCAGCTCCCCTTCCTCGATCGTGAACGACACGTCATCCGCTGCCCGTGTCTGGTCATACTTTCGATGCACCAGCCCCTTCAGCGCACCGCGCAGCCCACCTTCCTTTTTGTAAGTGCGGTAGACCTTCGTGAGGCCCCGTGTTTCAATGACGCTCATAGCTGCAAAGAAGTCTCACGTATACTCGACCCACATGAAGGAGACCAGTGTCCAGCTCGACGAAGAGGTAATCAGCATGATCAGCGAGTGCATGCGCGCTGATCAGACATTGAAGGAATACGTGCGTGAGGCGCTGCTGCGCGATGCGCGGGCGCAGTCATTCCGACGAGCGGCCGAGACGTATCAGCTCCTTCTAAACACGAACCCTGATGAGCAGCGGTGGATGGACGAGTGGGAGGCGGCGACGTTGGCTTAACGATCTAACTGAAACCCTGCTTCCTTGGCCGCGCACAAGAGGCGCTGCTTTGCTTCGCCCCAGTCGTAGAAGTGCGCTCGTCCTTCCGTCACCGCGCGTTCGGCGAGCCGCAATTTCGTCCTCGTGCCAGGCCGGGCTCGCGACGTCAGAGCAGGTGTGTGTCGCCTCGCTCCCAAGCGTTTCGCTCACGCCGCACTTGGCTGCACCTGCTGGCTTTTCTTCGGCCGCAGCGCCAGCACCTTCTCGACCAGGGCATCGGCGGTAATGCCGTGCTTCTTCCGCAGGATCGGGATGGTGCCGTGCTCGATGAACTGATCGGGCCAGCCAATCCGCACCACCGGCGTATGGATCATCTGCGTGTGCAGGTGCTCCATGACGGCGGCGCCGAAACCGTTGTGCAGCACGTGATCCTCCAGGGTGCAGATGACTTCCGAGCCACGGGCGAAAAACTCGAGGGTGCCGGTATCGAGTGGCTTGATCCAGCGCGGGTTGATCAGCGCGACGGAGTAGCCGTGCTCCTCCAGTTTGCGGCCGGCTTCGACGGCGACTTCAAACATGTTGCCGAGGCCGAAAATCGCCACGTCGCGGCCGTGCTGCACCACCTCGGCTTTGCCGATCTCGAGGATCTTCGGGCTTCCCTTCGGCACCGCACCGGTGCCTGCGCCACGCGGGTAACGGATGGCGATCGGGCCGGTGTGGTTCGCCATCGTCCAGAGCATATCCACGAACTCGTCCTCATCCTTCGGCTGCATGTGCACGATGTTCGGCACGTGCCGCAGGTAGCCGATGTCAAAGAGGCCGTGGTGGGTCGGACCGTCGTCGCCGCTGAGGCCGGCGCGGTCCATGCAGAGGGCGACGTTCAGGTTCTGCAGCGCGATGTCATGAATGATCATGTCGTAGGCGCGTTGCATGAAGGTCGAGTAAATGGTAAGGAACGGCTTCAGCCCCTGCGTGGCCATCCCGCAGGCGAAGAGCGCCGCGTGCTCCTCGGCGATGCCGACATCAAAGTAACGATCCGGATGCGCCGCCTGGAAGAATCCCAGCCCGGTGCCGCTCGGCATCGCTGCGGTGATGGCCACGATGTTCTTGTTCGATTCGGCGAACTTCGCCAGCGTCTTGCCGAGGTATTCTGAATAGGTGGGCGATCCGGCAGGTGCGGTTTCGCCGGTATCGGCCGCAAATTTGCCGAGACCGTGAAATTTGTCCGGCTTGGCGATGGCAGGTTCGTAGCCTTTGCCCTTCTTGGTGAGGATGTGGAGCAGCACCGGCTCGTCCTGCGTCTTTAAAAACTCGAACGTGCGGGTGAGCAGCGGGATGTCGTGTCCATCGATCGGGCCGTAGTAACGCATCCCCAGCTCTTCGAAGATCACGCTCGGCACGAGCAGACCTTTCACACCTTCTTCGACCTTGTGCGCGAAGTTCACCGCGGATTTGCCGGCGATCGCTTCGACGAAGCGCCGCGCCTTGTCGTGTAATCCGGCGTAGGTGGGGTTCGCGACGATGTTGTTCAGGTAAGAGGCGATCGCGCCCACATTTTTCGCGATCGACCACTCGTTGTCGTTCAGCACCACGATGAACCGTTTCGTCTGCGATTTGGCGTTGTTCAGCGCCTCGTAGCTGATTCCGCAGGTGAACGCCGCATCGCCGGCGACAGCGATGATATGTTCATTCGTGCCGCGCAGGTCGCGACCGACCGCCATGCCGAGTGCAGCCGACAGAGCAGTGCCGGCGTGCCCCGCGCCGTAGCAGTCATGCTCGCTCTCGGTGCGGAGCAGGAATCCGTTCAGCCCTTCGTACTGGCGCATCGTCGCGATCCGATCCCGCCGTCCGGTGAACATTTTGTGGACATAACCCTGGTGGCTCACGTCGAACACGAACTTGTCCTTCGGCGTGCTGAACACCCGATGCAGCGCGATCGTCAATTCCACAACTCCGAGGTTCGGCCCGAGATGCCCGCCGGTTTCCGAGAGGACGCGAATCAGCTCCGTGCGAACCTCCTGCGCCAGCTGCGGCAGGTCCTGCTCACGCAGCTTTTTTATATCCGCCGGTCCATTGATGGAGGGCAGGAACTGAACGTTCGCTGGCGTCTCAGAAGAGGCTGACTTCATCTTTTTCTCTTTCTCCCTTTGCTGGCGGTGCCGCTGGTGCTGCTCGGCCGGGCGCCTCCGCGTTTGGTTCAAAATCCTTCACGACCGCTTTGCCGGCATGATTCCGGGTGATGATCTCTATACGTTGCTCCGCGCTGGCCAGCCGTTCCTGGCAGATTTTTACCAGCTTCATGCCTTCCTCGTAGCGGACGATCAGATCCTCCAGCATCATTTTGCCGTCCTCCATTTCGTCCACGATGGACTCGAGACGGTCCATGGCGGCTTCGAAATTGAGTTCCGGAGTAGGATTTTTCGCGGGTGCAGGCATAGAAACAGCGAACCAGCAATAAAGCATACGGCTGGCGCTGAACAAAGTGGACTTCTCCCGCACCTCCTCCGCGCCGGCAGCGGGTGAGCTGCTGCGGCATGTCCCGATTCGTGCCGAGAATGTCCAGCCGCGAAGATTGCCATTTTCGCCTCGGCCTGATCTCCTCAAACGAGGTTCCGGCGCGATGAAATCACTTCGTCAGACATGGTGGGTGCAGCTCGTCGCGGTGGTGCTGTTTGGCACGTTGCTGACCGCAACGGCGGCGGCGCAGGCGGTCTCCAGCGCGGTCAATATCTCCACGCGGATGAAGGTGGAGACCGGCGACAACGTGCTCATCGGCGGGTTCATCATCGCCGCGCACGTCGTTCCCGTTGTTGTTAAAAACGGACGCGACACTTAGATCGGCACCCCTCTCACGGGGCGGTCGGGGGATATTCAGCATCCGGGCGTGGCACACCTGATGCTTATAATTTCCAGAATCCCCCCCGCGATGACTTTTTTGAAGAAGATTCTCCTTCTGGACCACCAGCCCACTCTTTCTGCAGCCCTCCGCGATGCGCTGGAGAGCAGCGGCCACTACCTGATCAAGGAGGAGCACGATAGCCGGCTGGCGATGAACGCCGCCCGCTGGTTTCAGCCGGA
>JACCZQ010000347.1 GCA_013695905.1 Chthoniobacterales bacterium | reverse complement strand
TAAGCGGTGAAACCCGGCGCGCGCTCCTCGATCATCCGGCGAGCACGCTCGCGTACGTCTCCTGTAATCCCGCCACGCTGGCGCGCGATCTCCAGGACCTTGTGTCGCGTTTCACCCTCACCTCCGTGACTCCGCTGGACATGTTTCCGCAGACGGCGGAGATCGAGGTAATCGCAGTTCTTACTGCGCCTGCGCGGTAGGCCGCTGCTCGCCTAACGTTCCGGTCCGCTGCCAGACGGAGCGGAAATTGGCGGGCATATGCTTCGCCGCCATCGACACCTTTTTCAAACGCGGGAGCGGGCGTCTCCGGATGGAAAACTGTGTCGGCACTGACCGTGAGCGCAGCGACGCAAGGCGGCCGGGATTCCGCTTGTAAGCGGCCCCCGCTGCGCACGACAGTCGCAGCTGAATGGCAGATCCGGCTCCACGCAACGGCTCCGCGATCCACCGGCCGAGGAACGTCGATTGGAAACGCGCCGCCGCGCTGCTCTACGGCGATTGGGGCACGAGCAAAGCCTACGTCATCGGCCTCGCCTTTGTCGCCGCGGCGTATTCGTCATTCCCGATCATCCTCGCGGTCTGCGTGCTGACGGCGATCGTCGGCTACAACTACATCATCATCTGCGCGCATTTCCCGGATGGCGGGGGTGTTTACTCCGCGGCGCGGCAGCAGAGCCGGTTTCTGGCGTCAACGGGAGCGCTGCTCCTGGTGGCGAACTTTGTGGTAACGGCGGCGCTCAGCGGCTGGGCGGCAGTGAGCTACTTCGGCGTCACCACGGAGAACGCGCCGCTCGCCACCATGGCGCTGGTGCTCGTCGTCGGCGTCATGAATTACTTTGGGCCGCGACACAGCGGCAGCGCTTCGATCTGGCTGGCGATTCCTGCTGTCGTGATGGTGGTGGTGATCATCGCGCTGGCGGTGCCGCATCTCACCACTGCGTATCTGGAGCCGCGGCACGATGATCTGGCGCATACCTGGATCGCGTTCGTGGGTGTGATTCTCGCGCTCAGCGGCGTGGAGGCGGTGGCGAACATCACCGGCGTGATGAAGCTCGATCCCGGCGCCACGCCGGAGAAGCCGAAGGTGCAGCAAACCGCCACGCGCGCGATCGTGCCGGTGGCGATCGAGGTGGTGCTCGGCACCGCATTGCTCGGCTGGGCGATGCTCTCGATCCCAACCGGATTCTCGGCGGAGCTCTCCACGCACAAGGAAGACATGCTGCGCTTCCTCGCGCAGTATTACGGCAGCGTCACGATCACGCCGGCGGCGGGGACAGTGCTCGGCATCGTGGTGGGTGCGGTGTTCGGTCTGCTGCTTTTCAGCGCGGTGAACACTGCGGTGGTGGCTCTGATCGGCGTGATTTACATGATGGCGCAGGACGGCGAGATGCCGCGGCAGTTCACGCGCTTGAATCGCCATGGGGTGCCGTGGATTCCGCTGCTGGTGGCGATCGGCGTGCCGATCCTGGTGCTCTCGGTGACGAAGGAATTTGAGGGACTGGCCGGCTTGTATGCGATCGGCGTCGTCGGTGCGATCACGGTGAATCTCGGCGCCACCACGTTCAATCGACACCTCGATCTCCGGCTCCATCAGCGGGTGTTGATGGGGCTCACCTTTGTGGTCCTCTTCGCGGTGGAGCTGACGATCGCCCGCACCAAGCCGGACGCGTTCTTCTTCGCCGCCTGCGTGCTCGGTGTCGGCTACGCCTTGCGCGCCTACTCGCACAAGCTCTCCGGATTGAAGACACTCACCGTCAGCCGCGGCGTCGCGGAGATGGTGACGCCGGACCTCGCCCGCACGATGGAATCGCGGCTGGAGGAGGGGCAGAAAATCATGGTGGCGGCGCGCGGCATCACGCCGGTGCTGAGTTTCGCGCTCGATGAAGCGGAGCTGCGGAAGGCGACGCTTTACGTGCTGTATGTGAAGGAGATCGCGGTCTTTCTCGCGGCGGGGCCGAGGTTGCCGGGCCGGCCGCGCTGGCAGGATGATCCGGAGGCGCAGGCGATCATCTCATTTATGATGAAGCGGGCGGAGGAGCGCGGCGTCTCGATGTTGCCGGTGTATGCCGTCAGCGAGGACGCAGCCGCGACGATTCTCGACCTGTCCGCAACGATGGGTGTGGACTACCTGCTCATCGGAGCATCGCAACGCAGCACGATGGCGCATTTGTTGCGCGGCAGTGTGGTCACCAATGTGGCGGCGCAATTGCCGGAAGACATTCACCTGGTGATCTACGGGTAGAGTCGTGCAGGCTCCGCGTGGAGCCTTGCCATCAGCGGGAGCCTTGCGCCACAGTCGCTGCGCATGAACCAACCTGGAAGAACGGCGCTTGTGAGCTGCGGCGGTCGCACGAATCCGGAGCGAGGCGGCGGCCGATGAGGAGCGCACCGAAAATCCTCGTCGCCGATCCAATCTCGCAGCGAGGCATCGAGGCGCTGGGAGCCGACGGTGCCCTCGACGTCGTGGTGCAGCTTGGGATCAGTCCTGCTGACCTGCTGGCGCGCATCGGGGATTTTGCGGCTGTGATCGTGCGGAGCGAAACGAAGATCACGCGGGCGGTGATCGAGGCCGGGGCGAAGCTGCGCGTGGTCGGACGCGCGGGTGTGGGCGTGGACAATGTGGATGTCGAGAGCGCCACCCGACGTGGCGTCATCGTGATGAACGCGCCGGGCGGGAACACGGTCTCGACTGCGGAGCACGCGTTCTCGCTGCTCCTGTGCGCAGCGCGCAAGCTGCCGCAGGCGGACGCGATGGTGCGCAGCGGCAAATGGAGCCGGAAGGAATTCCAAGGCGTAGAGCTGCACAACAAAACGCTCGGCATCATCGGCATGGGGCGCATCGGCAGCGAGCTGAGCCGGCGCGCCATCGCTTTCGGAATGCGCGTGCTGGCCTTCGATCCGTATCTCTCCGCGACGCGAGCCCGCGCCCTGCAGGTGGAGCTGGTGGATCAGCTGGATGACTTGTTAGGCACAGCGGATTTCATCACGTTGCACACGCCGCTCACTCCGGAGACGCACCACCTCCTCAATGCGGAGCGGCTGGCAAAGACGAAGCGCGGGGTGCGGATCATCAACTGCGCACGCGGTGGTTTGGTCGATGAGGTGGCGCTCACGGAGGCCCTGCAGAGCGGTCAGGTGGCTGCTGCCGCACTCGATGTGTTTGAGACCGAGCCGCTCCCGCTGGACTCACCGCTCCGCGATTTGCCCACCCTCGTCCTGACGCCGCATCTCGGCGCCTCCACCGCGGAGGCGCAGGAGAGCGTCGGGATCGAGATCGCACAATCGATTCGCGCGGCCTTGCTCGAAGGCACCATCCGGAACGCCGTGAACATGCCAAACCTCGACGCGAAGACGCTCGCGGTCATCGGCCCGCATTTGCGGTTCGGCGAAAAACTCGGCCGCTTCCTCTCGCAGCTGGCCCCGAAACGCGCTGAGGGCCTCAACATTAATTACAGCGGGAAAGTCAATGAGGTGGATACCACCGCGATCACGCGTTCGGTGCTGAAGGGATTCCTGCAGAGCGCCGGCGGGATGGAGGTGAACGAGGTGAACGCCCCGGCGTTTGCGGAAAGCCTTGGCCTGAAGGTGACGGAGACACGGTTGAGTGCCGTGGGTGATTACACCGATCTCCTGGAGCTTTCGGTGCTATCCGAAGGCGTCACGGTCTCAGTCGCGGGGGCATTTTTTGGAGCTACCCCGCGCATCGTGAGCGTGAACAATCGCTGGGTGGAAGCCCGGCCGCACGGCGTGGTGCTGGTGCTGGAGAACACGGACCGGCCCGGCCTCGTCGGGCGCATCGGCACACTGCTCGGCGATCATGGAGTGAACATCGCCACCATGTCGCTGAGCCGGAACGAAGCCGGTGGCACTGCCCTCACGGTGCTGAATCTCGACACTCCGCCGAACGACGATCTTCTCGCCCTGATCCGCGGTAGCGAGGACGTCCGGTCCGCCCAGGTCGTCGAGCTGTAGCAGCTCCGCAGACGAAATCTTGCCTAACGACGGCACGGCCAACCCGCCTGTGCCGAGCGATTTAGCATACGAAGTTAACGAACGCTAAATCCTCGCACGCTTATGACC
>JACCZQ010000341.1 GCA_013695905.1 Chthoniobacterales bacterium | reverse complement strand
GAAGCGGTTGCAAAAGTCGAAGAGCCTTCACTCTGACCCTCTCCCAGGAGGAGAGGGAACTCCTTCTCCCTCGGGGAGAAGGTTGGGATGAGGGGAAATGGACGGCGCTTTCAAGACGAAGGCCACTTTTGAAACTGCTTCTAAGAGACAGCTAGGCCTTCCCGGACATTCTGTCTTTCGCACTGCGATGAGCGATCTTTGCTTCGGCTTCAGGATCATCCGCATCGCGCGCTTCCACGACCAGCCGGTTCGCATGTTCCCGCACAAACCATTCCGCCGCGCGATCTCCGAAGATCATGCCGGCGATCATCAGCATGACGGTGACCAGGGGCGCCAGCGCGATGACGGGGTAGAGCGCCAGCGCAGCCGCCAGACTCATCGCATCGTCTTCGAAGAATTCCGACGCGGCCTCTTTTTGAAATCTGGAAGAATTGTTTCATGGGAACCCTCTGGGATACGATGCGGCGATGGATGCAGGATGCCTGCGGCCGGTGCTTAGCTCTTGGGATGAGGAGAAGATACTTTGGTGAAGACCGACCTGAAGCCTAACCGCTCGCGAGTAAGTGCGGGCTTGTTGATGTTCCGCGTGCGCGCCCGCGAGCGGGAGGTGCTGCTTGTCCATCCGGGTGGGCCTTACTTCCGAAAGAAGGACGAAGGCTCCTGGACGATCCCCAAAGGTGAAGTGACCACGGGAGAGGATCTGTTAAGCCGTGCACGGGTGGAGTTTCAGGAGGAACTTGGCATGGCGGCATCTAGTGAGGATCGGATTCCGCTCGGCGAGGTGAAGCAGAAAGGTGGCAAGATCGTGCACGCGTGGGCGTTTGAGGGCGACTTGGCGGAGGGCTTCACGCTGCGGTCGAACTCGTTCGAGATGGAATGGCCGCCGCGCTCCGGGATTCGTGTCATGTTTCCGGAAGTCGATCGCGCAGAGTTCTTCCCGCTGGAAAAGGCGCGGATGAAGATAAATGCCGCGCAAAGTGCATTCCTCGACCGATTGGCGACGGAGCTCGCTGCGCGTGGTGAGCGGAACTGAGGAGGTTCCGCTTTTGAGCGACACCACCAGCGAGTCAGGCGACAGGGGTGTCGCCTCTCCGGCCGGAGAACTCGCGGGCCTATAGGTCGATCGTTTCGCCGATGGCAGGGAGCAACAGTTCCATGCCTGCTGCCTCGAAGGCGCGCGTGGCCGCCTCCCGGTCGAGCTTGATCGGCGGGAAGGTGTCGTAGTGCACACCGACCACTTTCTTAACCGCGACAAACCCAGCGGCGCGGATCGCGTCCTCGATTCCCATGGTGAAGAAGTCGCCCACCGGCAGCGCTGCGAACCGCAGCTGCGTCTGCTCTCCGATGAGCTTCATGTCCATCGTGAGCGCGGTGTCGCCAGAGTAGTAGAAGTTCCCGTCGCTGCTTTCCACCACAAACCCGCAAGGATTGCCTCCGTAGCTGCCATCGGGCATGGAGCTGCTGTGGACTGCAGCCGTTAGCTTGACCCGGCCGAACGGCATCTTCGCCGCGCCGCCATGGTTCATCCCCTGCACGTTTTCGACACCCTTCTTCTCCAGCCACTGGCTCACTTCGTAAGGAGCGATGACGGCCGCGCCCGTCCGTTTCGCGATCGCCACGACATCCGCTACGTGATCCTCGTGCCCGTGCGACACGAGGATGAAGTCCGCCGCTACCCTCGAGATATCAATATTCTCCGCCAACGGATTCGGCGTGATGAAGGGATCGAACAGGAGCGTCTTTCCCGACACCAACACCGCAAAGCACGAATGACCGTAGGGAGTAAGTTTCATGATCGGAACTGTCGGGGAACCCCCATGCTTCCGCCAGGCCTTCCGCCAGGCGCTAATCAGAGTCCGTCGCAGGATCCAGCGGCTTCTCCGTGCCGGCTTCGCGTTCGGCTTTCCACGCGCCGCCTTTACCCGAAGCCTCGATCGAGTTGTCATCGATCTTGCCTTTAAAGACGCCGCCCTTGCCTTTGCCTTCCTTTTTCATCGTCAGCGTGAAACTCTTACCGTTCACGGTTCCGTCCCCGATCACCTCGCCGTCTTCACCTGCGCCGCTGCGGACGGTGATCTTCTGAAAGGTTTGCTCCACGGTCACCGTCTCGGGAATGCCCGCTCCACCTTCGCCGCCGCTGACCTTCCAGCGACCGCTCATGTTCGCCGGGATGACCCAGTAGTAGGCATTGTATTCCGAACCTTTGATCTTCAGCGTCCGCTCAGCGTCCGGATCCCAATCGCCCATCCGGAAAGCATGCGAGACGATGCGTGTCCCCGGTTGCACCTGCTGGAAAAGTTGCGGCCGCAGCTTCCGGTTCAAGGTATCCAGCAGATAAAGAGTGATGACGTTGGCATCGCTGAAGTCGCTCGTAAACAAGTCCGCGCGCCGGAACTCGACCTTGTCTTCCACCTTCGCCTCGGCGGCGTTTTCCTTTGCTTCCGCGATCCGCTGCGGATCGATGTCGATGCCAATCCCGCGGGCGCCATACTTCTGCGCCGCGGTAATGACCAGACGACCGTCGCCGGAGCCGAGATCATAGAGCAGGTCGTCCTTGGTCACGGCTGCCATCTGCAGCATCGCGTTCACCAGCTCCTGCGGCGTCGGCACATAATGGATATCCGGCTGGACCTTTTCTGCGGCCTCTTCTTCCGCTGTGACCTGCGCCAGCCGGAGATCGCCAGCTATCGAGGAGGTGTCGAGATTCAGTTTTACGGCTGGCTCATCGACTTCGACCACGCCGAGTGTTTCGGCGCGGACGGAGGCGACGGCGAGGAAGCCGCAGAGGAGGAGACTGACTGGGTATTTCATATTTCGGTGGTGGTTTGCTTCAAACTAACGAGACGCCCACGGCGGGCGAGGAGAAGAATAGGGACACCGGCGAGAAGAACAGCGACGCCAGCCAGGGCGCCTTTGCCGGTATAAGCGAGACTCGACCGCAGCATGTAGGCGCAGACAAGGCAGAACAGGATGGGCGTGATGGGATACAGCGGCACACGGAACGGGCGTGGTCTTTCCGGATCTTTACGACGCAGGACGAAGACGGAGATGCCGACGAGGAGGAAGAAAAACCAGAACACTGGCGCGGTGTATTCCACCATTGTCTCGAAGCCGGTGCGGGCCTGGGTGCCGAGGGCGCCGAACGCCACCAGCAAGAATGCGATTGCGCCCTGGACGAGCAGGGCGTTTGCGGGAGTGCCGGAGTCGTCCCGCCAGCGGCCGAGGAAGGAGAGCAACGGAAAATCGCGGCCCCACGCGTAAGCGGAGCGGGCGCCCGTGATGATGGTGGCGTTCATCGTGCTGAGCGCTGCGAGCGAGATGAGGATGCTGATGAAGATCGCCCCGGGATTGCCGAGGGTGTTGCGCATGAGATCGGCGGCCACCGCCCGTGATTCTGCCATTCCGCTCATGCCAAGTCCGCGAAGGAAGGCGAAGTTTGCCGCGAGGTAAATGGCGGTAATGATCGCGATCGCGAGCACGAGCACCCGCACCATGCTGCGGCGTTTCTCTCCGGAATCCCGCACTTCCGCCGAGATGTAAGCGGCTTCGTTCCACCCGCCATAGGTGTAGAGGACGAAGATCATCGCCAGCCCGATCGGCGCCCAGCTGAAGCCGCCGCCATTTGCCGCCGCCGGTGCGGCCGCCGCCGGAGCCGGGGCTGCGATTACGAGCCCCGCGATCGACACCAGCATCAGCCCGAGGACCAAACCTGCGGTGAGCAGATTCTGAGTTGTCTTGCCCTGGCGAATGCCGAGCAGATTCACACCGGTCAATGCTGCCACGGCCGAGAGCGCGTAAATTGCCGACGAATACGGCCCGAGCCGCACCACCTCCGACAAGTAGTCGCCGAGGATGAAAGCGCTGAGCGCGACCGTGCCGGTTTGGATGACCGTGATCCGCGCCCACGCGAAGAGAAACGACGGACTGTTCCCGTAGGCGCGCCGGATGAAATGGTAATCGCCACCCGCGCTCGGGTAGGTGGTCGTCAGCTCCGCGTAGCAGAGCGCGCCGATCAGCGCGATGACACCGCCGGCCAGCCACACCAGCATCACGGACGTGGGGCTGTTGACGTTCTGCGCCACGAGCGACGGAAATTTGAAGATGCCCGCGCCGAGCACCATCCCGACCGTGATCGCGATCCCGTCCAAAGTGGAGAGCGCCTTCCTCGGCTCGGCCGCGGGCGAATCCGGCGACGAAGCCGCGCGGTGCGCGAGCGACATGGGTCCCGTTCCCTCGTTCGTAATGCTCACGCTCACACAGGTTCAAACGTGCGTGAGGTCTCCCGCGCGCCTATGGACCGACACCTTTTGAACGAGAGTAATTGTGACGCGCTGAGCGTTTTAAATGGCCTGCCGCAGATACCGTCCCCGCCTGCGGGGAACCGCCCCCGTCACCCCTTCCGATTCTTATCCACGATCGCCGCGATGATCAGGAGAAACGCCAGCAACCGCACCACGTAAACGAACGGCGCAAACTCATGCGTCGCATCGATCGTCACCATGATGAATCGTTCCACCATCAGGAGCAGGAATGCCGCGCCGAATCCGAGGAAGAAGCGGTCGCGCGTCTGCCGCCAGAAGCGGAAGAAGAAGAGTGCGATGGTCAGACAGCCCATGCTGATCGCGCCGAAGAGAAATGGTCGAAGCATGGTGGATCAGCTTTGGGTTTCGAAAATCAACCCGTAGAGCAGCAACGAGAGCGCCACGAGCGTAAAGCCGTGCCGGTACGGCGCGAGGTCGAGTTGAGGAAAGACAACGAGATCCACGAAGAGCAGCGAGTTTGTCGCCACGAAGATAGAGAAACAGAGCGCGCCCCAGAAGAGCAGGCGCATCCCGGTGGCGCGATAGCCGCGCAGGAGCAGCACCGCACAGACGAGACTGGCGAAGGCGCAGAGCAGATAAACGGTGAAGGCCATGTCAGGTTTTACGGAATTTGAAGGCGTCGGCGAAACTCTGCACCGGATCCGCGGGCGCGAAGATGGCCTCGATGACGCGGATGCGCCAAGTCTGATAAACGGTCGCCGTTTCGTCCACCGCGGAGCGGAGTTCGCCCGCTTTTGGCGCATAGCGGAAGCGGCGGGGCGGCCCCGGCTCGGTCTCGAGGAACTCCTCGGCCGTGAAATTTTCGAGGCGCTGCATTACGGACGATCGACTGCTCCGGATCACATCATAAACTTCGTCGGCCGTCCAGAACCGCTCTGGCTGGCCATGCAGTAAAAGCAGCACCTCCAGCTGCTCCACGGAGCGGATGTAGCGGCTGATGAGCGCCGCGACGGCCGGAGGGAGTGACTCACTCGCCATGGTTCGCGGTGCTTACCTCCAGCCGGTGGAACTGGGTTGAAATTTTGGGCGCAGCGCAACCATTGGGAAACGTTTCGTCCGCGCGCCACGCATCGGACCTGTATGGCGACTGAAAACCTGCCTAATTTTACAGGGCGCCGCGCGTCGCACCCGGTTTGCGCATCGGGGCAGCTTCCGCCAACCTCTTCTCCCATGCCGCCCCGCTTCTACCTCACCACGGCTATCGATTACACGAACGGCGCGCCGCATCTCGGGCACGCCTACGAGAAGGTGCTGGCAGATGTCATCGCCCGCTCCCGGCGGTTGAAGGGCGAGGAAGTTTTCTTCCTCACCGGGGTGGACCAGCACGGACAAAAAGTGCAGCAGTCGGCCGAAAAAGAAGGGGTGCGGCCGGAGGCGTTCGTCGCCGCGGTCACGGCGAAATTTGTCGCGCTCTGGAAAAAACTCGGCGTCGAGTATGATGGCTGGGCTGCCACGACCGAACCGCGACACAAGCAATGTGTGCAGCAGCTGCTGCAGCGTTTGTTCGATGAAGGAAAGCTCTACAAGGCGAAGCAAGGGGGCCACTACAGCGTCCGCCAGGAGCAGTTCCTCACCGACAAGGAACGCGGCGACGACGGCGAATTCGGGCCGGAATGGGGCGAAGTCGAATACCGCGAGGAGGAGAACTACTACTTCCGGCTGGCGGAGCACCGCGACTGGCTGCTCGCGCTCATCGACGCGCAGGAGGATCTCGTCCTGCCGGCGTTCCGCCGCGGCGAATTGCGCAACGCAGTGGAGAAACTCGGCGGCGATCTCTGCGTTTCGCGACCGAAATCGCGGCTCTCCTGGGGAATTGAGTTCCCGTTCGATCCGGAGTTCGTCACCTATGTCTGGTTCGATGCGCTGCTGAACTACATCTCTTTCGCGCCCGGCGGCTATGATCCGGCGGCGCGGAGCGCGGAGTTTCACCGTTGGTGGCCGGCGACGATCGTCATCGGCAAAGACATCCTCATTCCGGCCCACGGCATCTACTGGCTGATCATGCTGCACGCCCTTGGGTTTTCCGACCACGAAATGCCGCGGCTGCTCGTCCACGGCTGGTGGAACATCTCCGGCGCCAAGATGAGCAAGTCGTTAGGCAATGTCGTCGATCCCGATCAGCTGGCCGACACCTACGGCGCGGAGACGCTCCGCTATTACCTGATGAGCGACATCAGCACCGGGAAGGATGCTGATTTCTCCGAGCAGCGGCTGGTCGAGCGATTCAATTCCGAGCTGGCGAACTCGTTAGGCAATCTGCTGAACCGCAGCTTGAGCATGTCGCATCGTTATCGCGACGGCATGCTGCGCAAAGGCGAGACGGAAGGGCCGCTCCGCGGCCAGGCGAGCGCCGCGGTCACCGCTTACCAGGAGCAGCTCGACGGCTACCAGGTGCACGCCGCGCTCAACGCGGTGCTGGAGTTCGCCACCGCCTGCAACACGTATGTCGAGATGACGGCGCCGTGGAAACTGGCGAAAGATCCGGAGCGCGCGGCGACGCTGGATCATGTGCTGTATGAATTGACCGAGTCGCTGCGCATCATTGCGATCCTGATCTCACCGGTGCTGCCGAATGCCGCGCTTGCGATCTTCGCGCAACTGAATTGGCAGGGCGAGATGAGCTTCGCGGCAGCAGAGTGGGGGATGTTGCCGGACGGGCACCAGTTGGGAAAACCGGTCCCGGTGTTCCCGCGGATTGAATCCGCAACCGCCGGGTAGCTCTCGCACGGATCCGGGGAGCGCACGGTTTTACCGTGCTGGTTGAGGCATTCTGCCGAGACAGGCTTCCGTGGCGCGCGGGCTGCAGGAAGTTCGTGATCGCAGAATGCGATCACCAGCACGCTACAAGCGCGCGCTCCCCGGAACTCTGCGGCCGCGCTCCGTCAGGCAGCTACTGCGCGCACTCCTCAAATGCGGCGGGAGTGCCGCTCAAGTGCACCAGCGCTTCGCCCGCCAGGTGAAGTGACCCGGCGATAAGCACCCGCTCCGCGTACTCCTCGGCGCGCCGGAGGGCTGCCCCGATGTCGCTGGCGATCTCTGTCTCCGCGTCAATGAGCAGGTGCAGCTCGCCCGGCGGCAGGACGCGTTCGCCACGGAAGTGCGGCAGGATCACGCGCGCGGCGATGGTGGAGAGTTCTCGCCACATTCCAGCGGCATCTTTGTCGCGCATCAGGCCCAGAATCAAAGTGGCGCGCTCATTGCCAAATGTCTGGCGCCACGTTTCGACCGCGACGCGGGCACCGGCAGGGTTGTGCGCGCCGTCGATAATGGTGCGGTCGTTCCACTGCTGGAATCTCGCCGGCCATTGCACACTCGTTAGGCCAGCAGTGATTGCCCGCTCCGGTATGTTGATGTGCGCGGCGCGCACGGCGGCCACCGCGAGAGCAGCGTTCGCGCGCTGATGCGCGCCGCACAAGCCGATCTCGCCGTCGTAACTGCTGGTGATCCATTGCACATCCTCGCGCGCTTGACGCAGCACCGCCTCCGCTTCCGCCGGTTGCGAAGCAGATACCACCGGCACACCGCGCTTGATGATTCCCGCCTTCTCCCGCGCGATCTCCACCAGCGTATGGCCGAGCCACTTCTGATGGTCGAGCCCGATCGGCGTTAGGACGGACACGACCGGTCGCACCGCGTTCGTGGCATCGAGCCGTCCGCCCATCCCGGTCTCCAGCACCACCAGCTCACAACCCGCACGTTTAAAATGCCACAACGCCAGCGCGGTCGTGATTTCGAAAAACGTGGGATGCGGCTCCCACTCCCGCACCAGTTCTCGGATCAGCGTCAAACCCTCCGTCACCGCCTCTGCGCTGATCAATTCCCCATTCACCCGGATGCGCTCGCGATACGTAACCAGATGGGGGGACGTGAACAGCCCCGTCCGGTAACCAGCCGCCCGGCAGATCGAGTCGATCATCGCGCAGACCGAGCCTTTCCCATTCGTGCCTGCGACATGGATGATCCGCTGTGCTGCACCCGGCACTTCGAGCGCATCGAAAAGCCGCCGGATGCTTTCCAGCCCCAGTTTGATGCCGAATAGCTGCGTGCCGAAAAGCCAGTCGAGCGTCTCCTGGGACGCGGCCGAAGGTCGCGGCGCCGGGAGCTCTCCCAGGCTCACAAAGTGCCGGAGAAGTAGGCGAGCAGCTGCCCGATCTGCGCTCGCATCTTCTTCCGGTGCACGATCAGATCGATGAGCCCGTGCTCCTGCAGAAACTCCGCCGTCTGGAAACCTTTCGGCAAATCCTGATGGGTCGTTTCCTTGATCACGCGCGGACCGGCGAAGCCGATCATGCTACGC
>JACCZQ010000325.1 GCA_013695905.1 Chthoniobacterales bacterium | reverse complement strand
CTTCAAAGGCGTGGCCGAACACCAGCGTGAAGATGGGCGGCAGGACGAGCAGCAGGATCAACACGCGCCGGTCCCGGTAGATGTGGAGGAATTCTTTGCGCGCGACGCTGCTGATCGCGGGAAGGGTGGGCCAGTTCATTTGGTGATCGGCTTCAGGACGGCTTCGTAACCCTGGGAATAGGCGGTGAACACATCCTCCATGTCGGGCTCCACCCACCGCTCCCCCAGCCAGCGGATGTCCCCGTAGGGCCACGCTTGTCGCCATTTCTCGAGGAGCAGCTGCGGCTCGGCGGCGTAAAGTCGCAGGCTCCCGCTGCGCAACGAGACGCCCAGCACCTCCGGCTCTTCCCGCAGCCTAACGAGTGCTGGCATGACCGGATCGACATCGATCTCGAGCAGCTTCGTGTTGAAGCTGGCCTTGAGCGCACGCGGGGGCGCGGTGGCGAGCAACCTCCCCTGATCGATGAAACCGACTTCGGTGCAACGCTCCGCCTCGTCCATATAATGCGTGGTGACAAAGATGGTGATCCCGCTGTTGCTGAGATCGTAGAGCAAATTCCACATTTGCTGCCGATGCACCGGGTCGAGGCCGGAGGTCGGCTCATCGAGGAATAACAACGGCGGCTCATGCACCAGCGCGCAGGCGAGCGCCAGCAGCTGGCGCATGCCGCCGGAGAGACTGCCGGCGGGGGTGTTGCGTTTGGCCTCCAGGTCGGTGAGCTGCAAGAGCCGCGCGATGCGCGGCTCCAGTGCACTGCGCGCCACCCGGGTGGCGCCGCCGAAGAAGCGCAGGTTCTCGTGCACGCTCAGATCGGGGTAGAGACTGAACCGTTGCGCCACGTATCCGAATTTCGTCCGCACCATCTGCCGCTCCTTCCAGACATCGTGCCCGGCGATGGTGGCGCGGCCGTCGGTCGGTCGCACCAGACCGCAAAGCATGCGCATCGTGGTGGTCTTGCCCGCGCCGTTCGCGCCGAGGAATCCGAAGATTGCACCGCGCTCGATTGATAGGGAAAGGTCCTGCACAGCGCGCACAGAGCCGTAGCTCTTGCTCAAACGGTCCAGAGAAATTACCGATTCTTTCATTCCAAGAGAGTGCGCGCGCGTCTGAGCATTGCAGGAGCCGAACTATGGAATAGAAGTCATCCCTTCCAAATGGAAACCAACTCATCCCGCCCATGATCTGCCGCTCATTTTTATCTCTCGCCGCTCTGGCTCTCGCCGTGTCGCTCTCCGGCACCTCTGCCGTGGCGCAGAGCGACCCGGTGAAGGAACTCGCCAGTTTCTCGGTCTTCGACAAGGTGGACCTGACGCAGCTCGCACGCGGTGAGGCCAGGGCAGTCCGCGGCGCGCCGATGAACACCCCACGTTACCTCTCGGTGCAGACTGTCTGGGTCGGCCCCGGCACGCCGGCGCAACAAATGCAGGCACTGCGGCAATGGAACCCCAGCCGGCACGGCGAGCTGCGAGTTCATCTGCACGCGACGGGCTCGAACTTCGGCCGGTTAGCGCAAGCTCCCGCCAATCCCGCGGTGCAATGGCTCGCCACCGCCACCGGCACCCAATCCAAGGAGCTGCAACTCAGCCGCGCGGAAGCGGCCAAGCTCCCCGCCGGCGCGACCGCGTGGGCCGGCCCGGTGGCGAATTTCTGGACGGGCGTGCTGAGCGCGCGCGCTTCGGCGGGTCCGTTCGCGCAGCCGCCCTACGATCACACCGGCCAGTCGATCAGCCCTCGTGAGGAGATCAACGGCCTGCTCCGCCAGCAGGGAAAAATCCAGAAGCAATTCTCCGGTCTCATCGGTGGTGGCGGTGAGAGGTTCTGGGAGTTACTCGAGGTGGAAAACAAAGGGGTGCTGACGCTCGGCGCCTCCTTTTCGAGGAGCGGAGCAGGTGGCACTCAGCAGGCGGCGGACGTGCTCTACTATGCCAGCAGCGGCTACTATGCGGCGATCACGTTCTACCAGATGTGGCCGGTGCAGGTGGACGGGAAACCTTCCACCCTTATCTGGCGCGGCGACATGACTTCTTCAGCTGCGGTGGCGGACCTGCGCGGGGTCGAGCGGATGGGGTCGGAGTCGGCCATGATGAGAGATATTTCACGTGCGGTGCGATTTTTTCGTCGCGACAGCTCGGGAATGCGGTAAACAAGCTGCACCGCCTGCACTTCCACTATGAAAAAGACCGCTGTTTGTTCGCTCCTGCTCGCCTCGATTCTTGCGAGCGGTTCACTCTTTGCCGGAACTTCCGTCACCACCCCCACCAGCGGCGGCTACACGAAATTTAACGGCTCCGGGACCGACGAAGTGCCGAGCGCCTTCCCGTTCGAGTTCGATCTCGAGGCTGCTTACATCGGCGAGTCGGCCGTGAAACGCGGTGAGCGGGTTATCCGCGATTTCGAGGAGCTGCACACGCTGGCGCGGTTCATCTACACGCCGCGGATCATGTTTGGCATTCTCCGGCTCGGCGTGGCGTGGGAGCGGTACTCATTCGATCTGCCGGATCGGCTCGGCGGCCCCTCGAACCGAATCATTGCCCTCAGCTATCCCGGCCCGGTGCTGGGGCCGGTGCGGCTCTCCACTCCGCAAATTCCCGACACGCTGCAGTCGGTCTCCGCGGTGATCGGGTTGGACACGCAGCTCGCGGAAGGAATCCTCATCCGGCTGGAGGCGCAGCCCGGCTTCTACGGCACGGATCATCTCGGCGGTAACACTTTCAACATCCCGTTCGTGCTCGGCGGCACCTATATCTACAGCTCGAATGTGCAGTTCATCTTCGGCGCCAGCATTGACTATGAGCGGAAATATCCGGTCTTCCCGGGCGGCGGAGTGCGCTGGCGGTTCGCTCCGCAGTGGATGCTCGACGCGACCGCGCCGAGCCCCCGCCTCGTCTATGAGATGACGCCGAATCTCAGTCTCTACGCGGGCGCCAATCTCAAAGGCGGCTCCTACCGCACCGACAAAAACTTCGGAAACTCGCGCGGTGATCGCCGACTGAACAATGCGGTGCTGACGTATTTCGAGTTTCGCACCGGCGCCGGCGTGGAGTGGAAGGTGTCGTCGGATATCCGGTTGACGGTCGAAGGCGGATACATGCCGTATCGCACGTTTGACTTTCATCGCGCTGACGTGCGCTACAGACATGACAGCGGCGCTCCCTACGGGATGATCGCGGTCCGCGCCGCGTTTTAATCGAAGCCAACGGCGGATCTATCTGCTCGCGTCCCGGTCACCGCGCGGCCTCAGCGCAGCACCCGCAGGCGATAGAACCGCGCCGGCTCGCCAGCTGCAGCGGGGTGATTGAAAAGAACAACACTACCCGCCGGAACGACCGGATAGGATTGACGCCGGCAACCGCGGGAGCTATGCCGTAGCTATGCGTGCTGGAGCTTCGTTTCTGCTGGTTCTGATCTTCGCGACCTTCACGCACGCCCAGGAGAACTACCGCGTCGGTATCACTTGCCAGAAGAAGCGGCTCGAAGTGGAACGCATCCGCGGCGACACCAAGCGAAAGGTGGAGGAGAAATGGGGCTACGCGATCACGATCGCGAATCAGTCCTTCAAGGATGTGCCCGACGTGCAGGTGGATTACATCATCTTCTACAAGACCGCGATCCCCGGCCGCGTCGAGAACGCCACCCGCGACAAGCGCAGCTCCGGGACCAAGCCGGTCGGTCTCCTGAAAAACAACACCAGTTTTGTCTGCGAGACCGACCCGATTGATCTGACCACGACACAGCTGAACGCCAACCGCTATTACGTGACCGGCGCCAAGGCGATCGCAAAGGATGTGATCACCGGTGTAAAGGTGCGGGTAAAATCCGGCGACCAAGTGATTGGCGAATTTGCCGATCCGCCAGGCCTGAAGAGTTCCGAGAAGTGGAACTAGAAGCGGTTGCAGAAGCCGAAGAGCCCTCACCCCACCCTCTCCCAGGAGGAGAGGGAACTCCTTCTCCCTCGGGGAGAAGGTTGGGATGAGGGGAAATGGGCGGCGCTTTCAAGACGAAGGCCACTCTTGAAACCGCTTCTAAAATCCCGGCCGACGCGGTGACGGGGAGCGGCTGAAGTGACGCGGGTCGGGTGAGCGCCTCGACCTGGAGGGCGATGCGCGATTATCGCCCAGGATCCGGCGCGTCCGTCAGCAGGCGGTCCACTGTCTCCGCGACGCGGGCGGGCATTTCCTTCTCGGGGATCCGCGCGATCTCCGCCAGGCTCATCCCGCACCCACCTGCTGCTAAGATGCAGGCGCACACGTTCCTGCTATCTTCCCCACCCACGATTGCCGCCTGTCATGTCGAGCGCAGTCGAGACATCTCTAAAATTCTCCATGTCCGAAGACCGCAAAACTCCCGAACAACGCGCCACCATGACCGACCTCGAGCGGCTCCGCCATTCCGCTGCCCACGTCATGGCCACTGCCATTCTCCGCCTCTGGCCCGAGGCCCAATTCGCCGCCGGCCCGCCGGTGGAGAACGGCTTCTACTACGACGTCGATCTCCCCCACCGCATCACTCCCGAAGACTTCTCGAAGATCGAAGCCGAGATGAAAAAGGAGACGAAGGCGAACCACACCTTCGAGCGCGTGGTGCTGCCGCGCGATGAAGCTCTGGCCATGGCCGAACGTGGCGAACTTGGCGCCCTTGGCGTGAGGCCGTCCCCTTCCAGGTTCAAACTCGACATCATCCAGAACATTCCCGAGGGCGAAGAAATCTCCC
>JACCZQ010000288.1 GCA_013695905.1 Chthoniobacterales bacterium | reverse complement strand
GCCTTGAACGAGATGAACCAGGTGGACGCGGCGCTGGCGGATCTCAACCAGGCCCTGGAGATGAAGCCGAAGGACGCGAGGACGCTGGAGCGGCGCGGTCTCTCTTATTACAAGCAGCGTAACTACGAGGCAGCGCTGGCAGATTATAATCAGGCGGTCGAGCAGAATCCCCAGAGCACCCTGGCCCTCAGCCGACGCGCGGATGCCTTGGTCGCGCTGCGCCGTTTTGAGGAGGCGCGGGCGGATTTGCAGCAGGTGCTGAAGCTGCGGCCGGATGATTTTGCGGCCGAGGATCGGCTCCGCTATGTGCAGGGGCAATTGCAACGCGCGGCCGCGCCTCCACCGGTCGCAGCGGTTCCCACGCCGCCACCGGCCCCCACGCCTGTCCCTCCACAGCCGCTCCTCACGCGCACGAACATCTTCATTGCGCTGGGTGGTCTGTTGGTGCTGATCATCATTTTGGCGATCATCGGCAAGCTCATGATGACCCGCCGAAGCGATTAGGATTAGAACGACAGCCAGCAAAGTCACAGCTGCTCCTTGTTGCAAACTGAGGAAGGCTAATCTTCTATTGTCTATCACAACTATGAAATACAGGATTCTGGGTATGGCGCTGGCGCTCTGCGTCGCGGGCGGCACGGGTGAAATCCTCGCACAGGGTTCAGCAGCAGCTGCCGAGCACGCGCGAAAGGGAATCGCCTTCGCCAAAAAGAAGGATTACGAGAAGGCGGTCGAGGAATTCGGCTCTGCGATCAAGGCCGACCCGAAGGCGGTGCGGCATTACATCAACCGCGGCCAGGCGTACAAGGCGTCGAGCAAATGGGCCGAAGCGGCGGAGGATTTCGGCAAGGTCATCGAGCTGGAGCCGAAGAACGCCACCGGCTACGCCGAGCGGGGCAAGGTGCGGGTGTCGCTGAAGGAATTCGACGCGGCGATCGAGGACCTCGACAAGGCGATCGAGATCGATGAGGACGACGTGGATGTGTATCGCTTCCGCGCGTTTGCGCATCTCTCGAAGAGCGATTTCGACAAGGCGATCGAGGATTACACCGTCGCGATCGACAAAAAGCCGAAAGATATCGAGCCGCTCCGTCGCCGGGCCTACGCCTATACGGCGAAGGGTGATCAGGAAAAAGCGCGCGAAGATCTCGAGGCGATTCTGAAGTTGAAACCGAAAGACGAAGAGGCGGCCAAACGCCTGAAAGCGATGAAGGAGCCGGAGCCCGGAGAGACGGCTTCACCGGCACCAGCGGCCGGTGCCGAGCCCGCGCCCTAACGAGCGGCGCAGTGCGGCGACATGCCGGCGCGCAGGTGCAGGAATTTCTTTGACACCCCCGTCGCCGCTGCTAGCTTGCCGACGCTTTTTGCTGGAACGAAAAGGTCCCAAGGCCGCTCAAATTGCGAAGTTTGGCGCGGCTCTGGGACTTTTATCTCTCTGGCTCGAGGCAACCGGTTCGCCGCGACGCTCTTATTTGTAGAGCTGGGTCTCCTGACCTGGCGGAGTTTGCGGCGAGCAGCGAGATGACGAACAGCGGCCCACATAGCTCAGTTGGTAGAGCACGTCCTTGGTAAGGACGAGGTCACCGGTTCAATCCCGGTTGTGGGCTCCAGACGAGCTCGCGCCGCGAGAGCAGAAATCACATACCACCCAATTAGACGCAGTTTAGTTAGTTTAAACACACAAGGAGAAGCGAAATGGCTAAGGACAAATTTGAACGCAGTAAGCCGCACGTGAACGTCGGCACCATTGGGCACGTCGATCACGGCAAGACGACCCTCACAGCCGCAATCACCACCGTGCTCGCGAAGAAAGGCTTCGCCCAGGCCCGCGCCTACGATTCGATCGACGCCGCTCCGGAAGAAAAAGAGCGCGGCATCACCATTTCGACTGCGCACGTGGAATACCAGAGCGACAAGCGCCACTACGCGCACGTCGATTGCCCCGGGCATGCGGATTATGTGAAGAACATGATCACCGGCGCCGCGCAGATGGACGGTGCGATTCTCGTCGTTTCGGCCGCGGACGGCCCGATGCCGCAGACGCGTGAGCACATCCTGCTCGCCCGCCAGGTCGGTGTGCCTTCCGTCGTTGTGTTCCTGAACAAGGTCGACATGGTGGACGATCCGGAACTGCTCGACCTCGTCGAGATGGAAGTGCGCGATCTGCTCACCCAATATGAATTCCCCGGTGACGCCATCCCGATTGTCAAAGGCAGCGCGCTCAAGGCGTTGAACGGCGACGCGGAGCAGGAGGCGAACATCCTCGCGCTAATCGCGGCGGTGGATGATTACATTCCGATCCCAGAGCGCCCGATCGACCAACCGTTCCTGATGCCGGTCGAAGACGTGTTCAACATCGAAGGTCGCGGCACCGTCGCCACCGGTCGTGTCGAGCGCGGCATTCTCAA
>JACCZQ010000279.1 GCA_013695905.1 Chthoniobacterales bacterium | reverse complement strand
CCCGGAGCTCTGCTTCGCGTCGCTCCGGGCTTTATTCCGTCGCACCTCCGGTGCTTTGGCAATCTCGACGATGGGTACGGGTATGCCGCAACGGTGTCGGCAGCATCACTCCAGGTAACGCACGTAGACAACGTGGATCGCCTCGCGTGCTTCGCGATAGCGGGTGCCGAACTCTTCCAGGCTGGCGAAGCCGAGGCGCTGCGCGAGCTTCCGTTGTTGAGCTTCGTCGCGCGGCAACGCAGCGACGCCTTTGTTCTCCATCCGGCGCAGTACCGATTCACACCGCCGCAGAAAATCATAACTTGTGCGGAGCGCCTCTCCCCGTTCTGCGGAGACCACTCCATGCTGCACCAGCTCCTGCAGCGCGCCGTGGAAGTGCGGGTTCCAGATTCCGGCGCGCATCTGTACCGCCTGCACCAGGAACTCGGCTTCGACCATTCCGCCGAGCCCGGTTTTGTAATCGAGAATATCCACACCCGTTCCGCGATCGCGGCGAATTCGCTCCCGCATCGCATCGATCTGGGCGAATAAATTTTCGCGCTGACCGATCGCGCGCCAGGTGCGTTGCGCCAGCTCGATGAACGCCGCCCCCTCTTTTCCGCAAACGGCGCGCGCGCGCGTGAGTGCCTGCACCTCCCAGAGTTGCGCGCGGGTCGCGTAGTAGCTCTCGAAGGTCGCGAGCGAGCAGGTGAGCGTTCCTTTCTCGCCATCCGGCCTCAGGCGCGGATCGACGGCCGCGATCGTTCCTTCCGCGGTTGCCTTGCCCATCTCGACGAGCAATTCCTGCGCGGCGCGGGTGTTCTCCCCTACGAATGTGACGTCGAGATCCGCACCGTAGCTCAGCTCGCCACCGCCAAATTTTCCCAGCGCGATGATCGTGAGATCACCCTCTGGCGCGACGAGATTCTGCACGAAGATCAGGCATGCTTCGGCGAGTGCAGAGTGTTCGGCGGTGAGTGCCTGCACGTCGGCAAGGCCGAGCACATCGCGCAGGAGAATCCGGAGCGTCTGCGCCTGTCGGTAATGGCGGACAGGCTCGAAGTTCTGTCGCGTTGCCGCAGTCGCACGCAGGGCGGCGAGGTGCTGGGAAACGGACACGCCGCGATCGAGCGCTCCCGCGCGGGTGACTTCCTCGAGCAGCTGCGGTCGCCGGATCAGCACATCGGCGGCGTAGCGGCTGGCGTCGAACGTCTTTACCAGCAGCTCGAGCAGCCGCGGGTTGGCGGCTAGTAATTCGAAGAGCGCGCTGCGCAGCCCATATGCTTCCACGAAGCGGACAAGCTGCGTCAGCGTCGCATCGGGATCAGCGCATTGCGCGAGGACCTCGAGCAGCATCGGGCGCAGGTTGCGGAAAATTTGCCGGGTGCGCGGCGCCATGTGCGCGCCGACGCGGCCCTGCGCCAGCTCTGTGAGTGTCTTCATCGCCTGCGCCTGATCGCGAAACATGTCGAGGTTCGCGCTCGCCAGCGGCTGGTCGTGCGGCTGGGCCGAGATGATGCGCGCGAACACCGTCCGCACCTCCTGCATGTGTCCGCGCAGCGCTTTCATGAGCGCAGGGGTCTCGGCGAACCCGAGGCTCCGCGCGAGCAGGCTGGCGGCTTCCCGATCCTGCGGGACGGTGTGCGTTTGCTGTTCCGACTCGATTTGCAGCCGGTGCTCCACGCGCCGCAGAAAGCGGTAGGCCTTCTCCAGCCCGATCGCTTCCTCACGCGGCAGCAGCTCCAGCTCTGCCAAGCCTGGCAGGACCTTCAGCGTGCTCGTCTCCTGCAGGAACGGCTGGCGCGCGCCATGCAGCAATTGCAGCGCCTGCACGACGAACTCGATCTCGCGGATGCCGCCCGTGCCGAGCTTCACATTCCGGTCGAGATTTTCGTGGCCGACGATGTCGCGCTCGATCCGGCGTTTGATCGCGGCGATCTCATCGAGCAGCTCCGGCGTAGGGCTCTTCGGGTAGATGAACGGCTGATGCTGCCGCAGGAAATCGTAGGCCAGCTCCTGGTCGCCGGCGATCGACCGCGCTTTGCTCAACGCGAGGCGCTCCCAGGTTTCGCCGTAGCCGGAGTAGTAATTCTCCATGCTCTCAAGCGACCGCGCCATCGGTCCGGCGGTGCCTTCCGGCCGCAGCCGCAGGTCGATCCGGAAAAGAGATCCGGCGGCGTCGTTCGCGGAGAATGTCTCCGCCACTTTAGTGACGAGGCGGTTAAAGAATTCGTGATGACTGAGCCGGGCGTTGAGCTGCCCCTCCTCGGTGTAGAGGAAAATGACGTCGATGTCGGAGCTGTGGTTCAGCTCACGGCCACCGAGTTTCCCGAGGCCGAGCACGGCCAGCTCCGCCTGCGGCGAGCCGAACCGCGCGCGCAGTTCTGCGTCCCAATGTTTCAGCACCTGCTGCACGCAGATTTCCGCCAGCTGCGACAGCTCGGCGGTGGTTTCTTCCAGCGGTGCGACCTCCGCCACTTCGCGCAACGCGATCCGCAGCATCTCGCGGCCTTTCCACTCGCGCAGTGCACGGAAGTTCTCCGCGGCCAGCGGCCCGCTGGTGAACCGCCGCAGGTCGGCCATCATCCGTCCGTGGCCGCGCTGACTGTCGCAGACGTCGGGGTGTTGCAGCCAGAGGAGCGTCTGCGGATCGCGCTCCAGCCGCGTGGCGCAAATGCTGGAAACCGAGAGCAGATGCAGGAGCGGTCCCGGGCCGAGCGGGAACTCTTCCACCACCTGGCGCAGCACGCGCTGATCCGCCGGCCATTTCTCGGCCATGCGCAGGAGCATCCGCTCCACCTGGCGCGGCTGCAGCGTGTCGGCCGCGAGTTGCCGGATCCAGACAGCCATCAGAGTCGCAGCACAAGCGCAGAGCTTGCGCGGCGTTTCAGGCTTGCTCCGTCAGTTTTTCGCGCGCCTGCGCGAGGGTGCGGCGTTCCTTCCGCGTCAGGCTCCGGAGCCCTTCGCGCGAGATCTTTTCGAGGAGCGGATCGACCTCCTCCGCGATGAATTGCTCCGCATTCATCTGCCGGTGGCGCTCGGCGGTCGCTTTCCGCCGGTGCAGTTTCCGCTGCACGAGCGATGGCCGGCCGAAGCCGAGCAGGTGCGCATAGAGCCAGCCCGCGGCGCAACCGCCGAGAAACGCGCTGTGACTCACCGCCCCATGGCGATCGAAAATCATGAGGCCGATGCCGAGCACCACCGTCCCGATGGCGAGATGCTTCGCCTTCAGCCGCAGCGCGTAGGCGAGCTCCATCTCCGGCAGGATGGTGGCGTAAGCCATCAGGATTGCGGCCACACCGCCCGAGGCGCCGTAGAGCACCGTCGCGGGCGGCATCAGGAACAGGTGTCCCAGTTCACCGGCCGCAGCGCCGCCGACGAAGAGGAACAGGAAATGCCGCTGCCCGACGATCGACTCGACATCGCGCCCGAGCAGGTAGAGCACGATGGTGTTGCCGAGCAGATGCCATGGGCTCTGGTGCAGGAACATGGCGGTGAAAAACTGCCAGCCGTAAGCGTGGTGCAGCCCCACCTCGCTGAGCGCGAAGAACTCGCGCACGATGCCATTTTCGTAAGCCTCGAGGAACAGCTGCGCCACGAAGACGGCGACATTCACGCCGATGAGCGTGAGAAGAACGAGCCGCTGCCGTTCCGTCCAGGGTCGGGTAAACGACGTTGGTCTCCGCCCGGACAAGCGCATGAGACCGAGAGTATCGCAGCGGCTTTTCGTTGTCGATTCTGAAATGCTCGCGTCTGGCAGAAGCTACGATCAACAGCGGCGGCAGATTCCTGCGTCCCGCGACCACAAATCCACGGTCTGGCTCAGGTCCCACCTTTTTTGCACGGTTGCGGGTGAATTCTCCCGGCTCGCTCGTGAATTGCCGTGCCTAGGCTACCCTCTGAAATCACGTCGCTCTGCACATATGCACGGACCGACCCCTTCGGGCAGGACACAAACTATGCGACACAAACCACAGGCCGTCATCCTCGACGTCATCGAAACCTGTTTTGCCATCGATTCGCTGGACGAAAAATTGAGCGAACTCGGACTCCCCGCCGGCTCCTTGAAGATTTGGTTTCCGCGCGTCCTGCGCGACGCCTTCGCGCTGCAGGTCACCGGCACCTACAAAGGTTTCGCCGAAATTGCGACCGGCGCGCTCGCGTCGCTCTTGGCCGAAAACAAGATCGAGCCGAACGCGGAGAAAATGGAAGGCGTGATCAAGAGCTTCGCTACTCTCCCCATTCATCCCGATGTCAAAGAAGGCATCCAACTTCTGCGCGATGCCGGCATTCGCGTCGCCGCCCTCACCAATGGCAGCGCTGCCACGACAAGGAAGATGTTTGTCGGCGCCGGACTCGAAGACGCGATCGAGAAATTCATCTCCATCGAAGAAGTGAAGCAGTGGAAACCCGCCGCCGCCGTCTATCTCCACGCCGCGAAACAGCTCGGCGTTGCCCCGGCCGACCTCGCGCTCGTCGCCGCGCACGACTGGGACATCGACGGCGCCGCCAAGGCCGGCCTAACGACCGCTTACATTGCCCGCAAACAACCGCGCGGCTCCTCCGCGATGTCACCGCCCGATTTTACCGCACACACGCTACCCGAGGCAGCCCGCGCGCTGCTCGCGCTTCCCGGCTAAGGCAGGCTTCAGGGAAGCGTGAACCGCTCGGCGAATTCGCAGGCGTGATCTTTTGACCGGGGAATCTTGGCTGGCGAGGTCCGCTTCATCTACCGAAAGCGTCACACGAGAGCCGAGCGGCTAATGGGTGACGTTCAACGACGCGAGCGCGGCGCTGGACTCGTCTGACACTCGGGCCCCAGACAAAAGCCATCCCGGTGCGGGCTAGTGCTGGCAGTTCGTCGCCATTCGCGCCTTGCCTTCACCGCGCCAGTTCTGGCAAACTCGACCCCGATAAAGGCGGCGGCGAAGAACCAGCCCGGTCGTCGCGTAACGCGGAGGCAATATTATGAAACAGATTTGGACTCGATCAGGCATTTGTGTGGCGGTATTCGCAGTGTTTCTCGGCACGGCCGCCCTGTCGCAGGCGAAGGGAACAAAATCGATCAACGGCACGTTCTCCGGTCAGGCGACGGTAACGCCCATTTCGCTCCAGCCCCCCGTGTTTCGACAGAACAACGTCGCCACCGGGACCATCTCGCACCTTGGCCGCGTGACGGCCGAGTGGACGGTGCGCGAGGTCAGTTTCGCCTCCCAGGGGACGCAGCTGGTCATCGCGCAGCCGGACTGGATCGGCGTGATCAAAGCGCAGAACGGTGACCAGATCATCGGCGCATACACCTTTCGCTCGTCCACACTGCCGATCTCGCCGGATGGCGAAGTGCAATTCATTGCCGACCTGAACATCACCGGCGGCACCGGCCGCTTCGCCGGCGCTACTGGTCAGGCCGTGTCGATCGGGCGGGGGAACATCTGGACCGGACGATTCACGCTCGACCTTACCGGATCGATCACATTGAGGTAATGCAGGCTAAATCGCGGCTTGGTTGACCGCCGGCAAGTGCAGCTTGTTTCGATCGTAGTCGGACGAAAGCCGGGCCCACCGTCCGCGGACGGAAACCGTAAACTTGCCGTCATCGTTCATTTTCCGCAGAATGTTTATATGAGCGCGCAGTCGAAAGCATCCTGCAGCAGGTCAGCCGTCTCTCGCCAGATGAGCAGAAGGAATTCTGGGATCGTCTAATGACGGATGAATCAGCACGACTCGACGAATGGGAGCGGCAGGTCGCGCGAGATTCGACTTCCGGTAAGCTCGACCATCTTCTTGCGGATCTGGATGAAGATATAGCGGCGGGACGCGTGAAACCGCTGCATGAAGTCATCAACAAACCGTAGATTTTGGGAAGCCTATGAGCGGCTTCCTGAGCCGGTCCGGCGCGAAGCGCGCAGAACGTACGGACTGTGGGTCAGGAATCCGCGGTTGCCGCCTCTTTATTTCAAGAAGGTTGGCCGAGTTGGGTCGATTCGCGTTGGGGCGACCGGCTATCGTGCACTCGCAGACTTACGCGGCGACACGTCTATTGGTTCTGGATAGGTCCGCACGATGAATACGAGCGGATCATTTCAGGCCGATGAAGAGCTATACGTGAGTCACGTATAGCATGGCGAAGCAGACGGGATTTAATTTGCGAAGCCATTCCGATTCGAGCCCCGATTTGAAAGCCGACCGTTTTGTCGCATTCGTGTGGCCCGCTTCGGATTGGACGCGCACTTCAGCCCGCCATTGAGCGCCAGAACTGCTCCCCCTGCAGCTAAGAGCCTTTTGAAATACTGGGATGGGCCGCGTTGCTGCTGATTTTCGGTTTGGTCAAGGCGCGACGAAGGAGCAGATCCGCTGCGATCTGTGACTGCGGAGCAACGCCGTCCGAGCCAAAAAGCAGCGCAACCCTGCGGGCGAGAGCGCTTTGGGGCGCCTGCCGGCGTTGCTCGCTCCTCACAGACCACTGCGGGTATGGTCGTCGCTCGCGCCTTGGCACCCGCCCCCCAGAGCTCTCGCGCGGCCCATCCCAGTATCTCAACAGGCTCCCACGGCGATCGTCATCACCGTGCCCGCCGGCAGCGGCCCAGCCTCGGGATAACGTGTCGTGGGCATAAACTCTCCGGTTACTCGTCG
>JACCZQ010000256.1 GCA_013695905.1 Chthoniobacterales bacterium | reverse complement strand
GAGCGGCCGACGCCATTGCCACCGAAGGCGACATCGTGAATCTCGAGTTCTACGCTCCGCATGTGCAGCGCCACTGTAGTGGCGGTCGGCGGCTGCCGAAACGCCGAAGTCGAGCGCTTTTCCGCGGAGTCTTCGGGCAGCTCGTGCCAGACCCGGGCGCGCGCCTACCGATGCCGCACGTAAGGGTACTTCGACTCGTTCCCCAGCTCCGGCGGGAATTCTTTATACCCAGAGTGAATCCAGTGCACATCGCTTTCCAGCACAGGGAAGTAGCTGCCGCGGACGGCCGGGATCGGCCACGTCAGCAGCTCGAACACGCCCGCCTGCATCCGCATGACACTGCGGCCGACACCCCGTACCACGCCATAACCGGCGGCGGCGGAGTTGCCTTCCCGCTCGTTCACGGTGGCGATCGTGACCGGCAGCTCCGACCAGCCAAACAAAATGTTTGAGACCGCGCGGCCGAGTTTTCGCGTCGGGCCCTGCTGATTCGACGGCGGGTCGTGAATGTCAGCCCGGCACAGTCCGGCGATCCCCAGAAACAACGCGGCGATGATGAGCTTCTTCATGGGCGTGAAACAGTGATACCGGATTTCCGCCACGCCGGGCAACCCTTCATTTTCCGATCGCCGTCTCCTCGCTGATGGCTTCCTCGATTTTCTTCGGAAGCTGACCGCGGGTCGCGCGCATCGAGACGATGATCGTCACCGTCAGCACCGTGATGATAAACGCCAGCGAAGCGAAATTCGGGAGATGGAACAGGTCATTGGTCAGCATCTTGATCCCGACAAACGCCAGCACGATCGCGAGGCCGACCTTCAGATAAATGAAGCGGTCGATCACATTCGCGAGCACGAAGTAGAGCGACCGCAGCCCGAGGATGGCGCAGACGTTCGAGGTATAGATGATGAATTGGTCTCGCGTAATCGCGAACACCGCCGGGATGGAATCGACCGCGAAGACCAGATCCATGCTCTCGATGCAGAGCAGCACCAGCGCGAGGGGGGTAAGCATCCAGGTGCCGTCCTTTCTCACCAGGAATTTCTGGCCGTGATACTCCGGCGTCACGCGCATCCAGCGCCGCGCCAGTCGCAGAACGAAATTGCTCTCGAGGTCTATCTCTTCGCCTTTGCTGACGAGCATCCGGAAGCCGGTCACGAGCAGGAACGCGCCGAAGATGTAAAGCACAAAGTGGAACCGGTCCACCAGCGCCACGCCCAGCCAGATCATGATGCCGCGCATCACCAGCGCGCCCAGAATTCCCCAAACCAGCACGCGATGCCGGTACTGCGGCGGCACCCGGAAGTAGGAAAAGATCAGTGCGAAGACGAAGATATTATCGACGCTGAGCGAGTATTCGATGAGATAGCCGGTGAGGAATTCCAGCGCCGCCTGGGGGCCGCGGAGGTGCCAGACGAGCACGTTGAAGCTGAGGGAGAGCGTCACCCACACGATGCTCCAGATCGTCGCTTCCCGGAGCGTGATGACGTGTGCCTTCCGGTTGAAACCGACGAGATCGATCGCGAGGACGGTGAACACGCCCAGGTGAAAGGCGACCCAAAACCAGACAGGCACGGCGGCTAGCGTCACACGCTGAGCTGCTGCTCGCAATCGGCTTTCCCGCAGGCGCTGACCGACTTTTCACTGGCCATTGGCACCGTTGCCCGTAGCTTGCTCGACCTCAGATGGATGTAGAACTGGAGAAACTCGTCGAATCCGGAAAGTTGACCGCCAAGAACGCGGATCAGCTGGATAAATTGAAACCGGGCACCTATTGCCTACACAAAAGCTGGGGCTTCGGCCGCGTCGCTGAGTGGAACCTGCTGCTCAACCAGATCCTCATCGATTTCCAAGGCAAAAAAGGCCACCCGATGCAGCTCGCCTACGCCGCGGATCATCTCGCGGTGATCGGCCCGGAGCACTTCCTCGCGCGGAAAGCCACTGACATGGCGGGCATCAAGGAGAGGCTGAAAAAGGATCCCGCCGGCATCATGCGGAACGTTCTGGAAAGCCTCGGCGGCTCCGCGACCCCGATGCAGATCAGCCAATTGATGATGGGCGATCTGTTCAATGAAGCCGAATGGAAGCGCTGGTGGGATTCGACCAAGAAAGTGCTGAAGAAGGAGGGCTTCTTCCACATCCCGACCAAGAAAACCGAGCCGATTCAACTGCGCGCCGAGAAAGTTTCGCGCGCCGATGAGTTGGTCACGTTTTTTAATCAGGCGCGGCAGCCAAAGGAGCAGGCGGCGGCGCTGGATCAGATCATCAAGTTTCACCACGAATTCAGCGATACTGCGGCGCAGCTGCAGCCGGTCGTCGATGCCGTTGAAGAAGCCGCGGCGCGCAATCAGCGCTTCAATCCCGCACTTGTCATCGAGTTGCTCATGGCGCGCGACGATCTCATGGAGCGTTGCCCGCAGCTGCAGAGTTCGCATCCGGAGGTGACCGTCACCACCGTCGTCGCGGACGAAGAAGCGCGGCTCCTCAACATCCTCCCGAAGCTTCCCTCATCCAAAGAACGGCGCGTCCTGCAGCTGCTGCCGACGGCGCTCGGTCCCGCGTGGACCGTCCGTGCGTTTCAGCTCATGCAGGGGAATCACGCCCGCGCGGTCGCGCAGCTGCCCCGCGTTTTCGCCGAAGCCGGCCAGCAGGCGGAGCTCCGCGCTTATCTGCAGCGCGGCATCCGCGAGCACTCCGTGACGAGCGAAGCGCTCGTCTGGCTCTGCAAAGAACGCGACAGCGAATGGCGCGATCTCATCACGCCGGAGCTGCTTGGCGCCGTCCTCTCCGCGCTCGAGCGCGATCAGCACAACGAGAATAGCCGCGGCAGCAAATTGCGCGACCTGTTGCTCGATGATCGTGAGCTGGTGCCGGATATGTTCGCCGACGTGGAGAGCAGCGTCGCACGCGATGGCATGCGGCGGCTGATGCTCACTCCGGTTTTCGATGAGCTGACGAAGCGCTCACTCCTCGCGCGCATCATCAAACTGTTCCCGGAGCTGGAGAGCGTCGTCACCGGCGAGCAGAAGGAGGAGAAAACCGAGTCGCTCGTCGTCTCCTGGAGCAGCCTCGATAAACGCAAAAACGAATTCGAAGAGCTGGTGAACAAGAAAATTCCGGAGAACTCGAAGGAGATCGGCGTCGCCCGTTCCTACGGCGATCTGCGAGAGAATTTCGAGTTTAAGGCGGCCAAGGAAATGCAGGCCGTGTTGATGCGGCGGAAGGCTGAGCTGGAGGTGATGCTCGTTCGCGCCCGCGGCACGAATTTCGAGAATCCCGACACGTCGCAGGTTTCGATCGGCACGATCGTGACATTACGCGACGCCGCCTCGGGCAAGCAGGAGGTTTACACCATTCTCGGGGCCTGGGACGGGAATCCGGATCTGGGGATCATCTCCTACCAAACGGCGATCGGACAGGCGCTGCTTGGCCACAAGGCCGGCGAGACCGTCACGCTCAGCGGCGAACACAGCGCCGCTGGTCAATACGAGATTCTCTCGATCGAGCCAGCGCCGCTTGATATCGCAGTGCCAGAGACGGCGGCGACGGAGGTCACCTCCGACGCGGTCGTAGCGCAGGGGCGCTGATTCGCTGAGGCTCGGGACCGGCACGCGTATTGATCCCGCTCGTGTGCGAGCGTGTGCACGTGCGAGCGCCCCGCAGCCCGCCCTCTTTTCTCCTGTCATTCCGACCGAAGTGGAGGAATCTCTAACCTCCTTCTGCTTCTGACGCGCTGAGTCGCAGAAGACTTAAGAGATGTCTTCCTTCGACTCCGCTCAGGACAAGCTTCGCTCGACATGACAAGCGTGCCAATGAGGAGCAGCAGACGAATCGCTGCTACTGCGGCGGCGTTGCTCCTGTTCGTCGCCGATGCACCGGGCCGCGAACCGGCGCAGCCGCAACAGCAGGCATCGCGGTTCCCCTTTTCGCGCGCCGCCCAGCAGGATCAAGATGGCTTCTACTACCAGCCCGCCGGCCTGTGTGAAGATTACCCCGAAGAATCAACCACCTCAGAAAAGATCCAGCGCGACTTCGCCGTCCTTCGCGAGACCGGCGCGAAGCTGCTGCGATTCGGCATCGGCTGGGACGGAATCGAGGAAGCGCCCGGCGAATATAATTGGCGCTACTGGGACGAGATCGTCACCACCGCCGAACGCGACGGAGTCACCCTGCTCCCCTACATCTGCTACACGCCGCAGTGGCTCGGCACCGATCCGCAGGAGTTCTGGCGCGAGCCGCCGCGCGATCTCGCTCGCTTCGCTCATTTCGTGGAGCAGATCGTCACCCGTTACCGCGGCCGCATCCGCGCGTGGGAACTCTGGAACGAACCGGATAACCGCGACTACTGGCGCGGCTCCGCGCAGCAATTCGCCATCATGTTCCGCGGCGGAGCCCAAGCCGTTCGCCGCGCCGATCCCGACGCGCTGGTGGTGCTCGGCGGGTTGGCACACGACGCCGACAGCAAATTCACGCGCGCCCTCTTCCAGCAGCACGCACTCGGCCGCTGGATAGATGTCATCAATTTCCACAGCTACTTCGAGACGTGGGATAATCGCCGCGCCGAACACCTGCTGCAGCGCATCGCGGGCTATGGAAAACTCGCCCGATCGGCCCGCGGCAAAAGCTCGCCCGCACCCGAGCTCTGGCTGGCGGAGTTTGGCTACAGCAGCGCGACGCGCGCTGACGGAAAAGTATCGGAATGGGTGAAAGCGCGGCACCCCTTCGAGCACACCCGCGAGTTTCAGGCCGTAGCCTTGCTGCGCCACCACGCGCTCGCCCTCGCCAGCCAGCAGCTGGCGCTCACGGCGTGGTTTCGCATCTGGGATTTACCTGCCGCGGAAGACGTGATCGGTGACGACAATAACCGGCGCTTCGGCGTGATCGATGTAGAAGGCAAAGCCAAGCCCGCGCTGCAGGCGCTGCAGCTCTGGAATCAATTGATCGATCAGCCGGTGCGTCGGGGCGCTGCGAAAGCGGAAGGTGAGCAGCGCAAGAACGCGCAGGTATTCGCCTTCGAGAAGCGCGACGGCAGCGTCGTGGTTGCTGCCTGGCTACCGGTTTCTGCTGTCGCAGCGCCCGCCACGATCAGCGTTCGTGTTGCTGCCAAACAGGATGCGGTGCTGACGCAGTTCACGCCAATCGGCGAGGCGGTGCAGAACGGCCCGATATTTCATGATGGCTTTATCAGGGACGTGACTCTCGAGCCGGACAGTCTCTTCATTGCCGAATTGAAACCGCCGCTGCCGTAGTGTGTCTGGACAACGGCGCTCTGCGGGAGAGAATCTGATCAACCCATGAGCGATCCCATTTTCGTCGCGCAAAGCGAACATCCCATTTATCTCCTGCCCAAGATGGCGAACCGCCACGGGCTCATCGCCGGCGCTACCGGCACGGGCAAAACGGTGACGCTGCAGACGCTCGCGGAAGGCTTCAGCGCGCGCGGCGTGCCGGTGTTCATGGCGGACGTGAAAGGGGATCTCGCCGGCATTAGTCAACCCGGTGCCACACACCCGAAGGTCGTGGAGCGGGCGAAGGAACTCGGGATTAAAGATTTCAAAGGCGAAGGGAGTCCGGTGGTTTTCTGGGACGTCTTCGGCGAGCACGGCCACCCGGTCCGCGCGACAGTTTCGGAGATGGGACCGCTGCTGCTCGCGCGGCTGCTGGAATTAAACGCGACACAAGCCGGCGTCCTGAACATGGTGTTCAAGATCGCGGACGATCAAGGATTGCTGCTCCTGGACCTGAAGGATCTGCGTTCCATGCTGCAGCACGTGGCCGACAACGCCGCTGAATTCAAAACCGAATACGGCAACGTCTCGCCCGCCAGTGCAGGTGCCATTCAGCGAAACCTGCTCGCCCTCGAGAGCCAGGGAGCGGACAAGTTTTTCGGTGAGCCGGCGCTGAATCTCGATGACCTCATCCAGACGCAGAACGGCCGCGGCGTCATCAACATCCTCGCGGCCGAGAAGCTGATGCAGAAGGCGCCGAAGGTATATGCAACCTTTCTGCTCTGGCTGCTCTCGGAATTGTTTGAGCAGCTGCCGGAGATCGGGGACCCGGAAAAACCGACGTTGGTCTTCTTCTTTGATGAGGCGCATCTGCTCTTCGCCGATATCGAGAAATCGGTGTCGGAGAAAATCGAACAAGTGGTGCGGCTGATTCGTTCGAAAGGTGTCGGCGTTTACTTCATCAGCCAGAACCCGCTCGATATTCCGGATATCGTGCTCGGGCAGCTGGGGAACCGGGTGCAGCACGCGCTGCGGGCGTTTTCGCCGCGCGATCAGAAGGCGGTGCAGGCAGCGGCGCAGACGTTTCGACAGAACCCGAACCTGAAGGTGGAGAACGTGCTGACGGAGCTGGCGGTCGGTGAAGCTTTGGTGTCGATGCTGGATGAGGAGGGGAGGCCGAGCGTGGTGGAGCGGGCGAAGATTGTGCCGCCGCGGAGTGCGCTCGGCTCGATCACGCCTGAGCAGCGGCAGCAAATTATCAGCTCGTCGGTAATTTCCGGGCACTACGAGGAGCTCATCGATCGTGAATCGGCCTACGAGAAGCTGAAGCAGAGCGCGGTGGAGAAGCTGCCTGCGCCTGGCGCCTCCGCTCCCGGCACCGCTCCAGCTGCGCAACCGGGAACCGCGGCGGCACCGGCGGAAAAGGGCTTTCTCGAGAAGATGTTCGCGCCAACGGTCGGGCCGCGGGGCGGTCGCTATGACAGCATGGCGACGACAGCGGCCAAAAGTGCGGCCAGGGCCATGGGAAGTCAGGTGGGGCGGCAAATCGTCCGCGGTATCCTCGGCGGAATGTTCGGCGGCAGCAGCAGCTCACGCCGGAGGTAGCAAACATGCCGGCTGTCCCAATTGCGGAGATCGTCGCGCTGGTCGGCGGCGACTATCGCGGTGCGCACGACCTGACCGTCACCGGTGTAAACACTCTCAGCGACGCGACGGCGAACCAGATTAGCTTCCTCAGCAATTCGAAATACGCGTCGCAACTTCAGCAAACCAAAGCAGGTGCCATTCTGGTGCCGAAGCAGCTCCCTGGTGATGATCCTCGCTGGATTCGAGTCGCGAACTCCTACTTCGCGATGTCGCAGGTTGTGACGCAGTGGTTTGTCACCCGCCGACTGCCGCAGGGGATCTCACCGGACGCGTCGATCGCCTCGAGCGCAAAGCTGGGGCAGAACGTGTCAGTCGGTGCTTTTGCCACAATCGGGGAAGGGAGTGTCATCGGCAACGACGCGGTGATCTTCCAAGGTGTTTCGATTGAAGCAGGATGCAGCTTGGGTGCGGGCACCATTGTTTACCCGAACGTGGTAATCTACGACGGGACGCTGATCGGCCGCCGCTGTGTCGTCCACGCAAATTGCGTTCTCGGATCGGACGGCTACGGCTTTGCCACGCATAGTGGCAAGCACCACAAGATCCCGCAGATTGGGATCGTGCGAATTGAGGATGACGTGGAAATCGGCGCCGGCACCACGATCGATCGCGCAGCCTTTGGAGAGACAGTGATCGGCGAAGGGACGAAGATCGATAATCTGGTGCAGATCGGCCACAACGTGAAAATCGGCCGACACTGTCTGATCGTGTCGCAAGTGGGCATCGCGGGCTCGACGGAATTGGGCGATTATGTGGCCGTGGGCGGGCAGAGCGGCCTCTCGGGGCATCTCAAGATCGGAAGCCGCGTCCAGATCGGCGGCGGCAGTGCAGTGGTAGAGGATACACCTGACGGGAGCAAAGTGATGGGCTATCCAGCACTGCCGTTTCGGCAGTTCGCGCGCCGGGAGGCCATGCTGAAGCGGCTGCTTCAGAAAAAGGAATAGAGGTGCACCGCGAGCAGCCGTTTATGGGCCTTGGCGCGCTGTTCCGCGCGCACAGTGCAGAACGCCCGTAGCTATTCCGCATCGCCCGGCTCCTTCTTCATCTCGGCGGCATGCGTGATTCGGGTAGCGACACTGGTCTCACCTTCGACTGTGAACCTGACGTTAATCAGTTCACCCTCTTTGAGATCTGCCAACGTGCCATACTCCTTCTGGATCGTCT
>JACCZQ010000248.1 GCA_013695905.1 Chthoniobacterales bacterium | reverse complement strand
ATAAAGCTTCGAATCGTTAGAGTTTTCCCGCCGCGCACTAAAGCGGGTGCGATTCCGCGCCGCAACAAAAAGTCCGCCGAGCAGCGGCACAGCCGCTTGGGTTAAGATGCTCGGCGGACTTTGTCGCGGGGCAGGCCGCTTACTCGACCTGCCCGAAACTATGGAAAGTGGTCAACCGCTCGTGCGAGCGCGCGCTTGGAGGGCGTCTAATAAGTCAGTTTGATCCGCAGATTTCGCAGATGGACGCAGATGGGAAGAAGCTGCTCCCCTAATAATCTGCGTCCATCTGCGCAATCTGCGGATGCTTCTCTCTGCCGTGCTTAGTTTTGGGACGCGCGCTTAGATTAGCACGGTGTTGAACCCGATCGTGCGATACGGGAAAGAGCGCTCACCGCGGTTAAACACTTCCTGCACTCCGCCTTCACCGCGATCGGTGTCGCTGTCGCCGTCGTCCTCGTCCGCGCTCTCGAGAAGTGAATCAGTCTCCCGGTCCCGCTGCTCCTCCTTCATCGCCGGCGCGATCGCGGGGAGATCCTTCTGCTCCAGTTTCTCGTAACGCTGCCGCACTTCCGTCGGCACCTTCTGCAACTCCTCCGGCGTGCCGACTGGCCCGCTGAAAAGCAGGCGCCCCTGCGCGTCCTTCGCGGTCAGGATCTTCTTGCCTTCCACGTTCTCGAGCTTCAACTCGCCCGCGTTATCGTGAAAGACGATCTGCGCCCGGCCCATATCGATAGTCGTGGCACGGACGGTGCCGTTCTCCCCACGCACCACGCGCATCTCCCGCGCCGCACGTCGTGCCTCGCGCGCAGCCCGGAGGGAGTCCTCCCGCACCCGGCGACCTTCTTCGCGCATCCGGCGACCTTCCTCACGCGCGCTGCGCGCCGCTTCCCGGCTCGCCCGCTGCGCCTCCCGCTGTCCTTCCCGGGCCTCCTCGGTGGAGAAGCCAAACTGGAAGCCGCCCAGGTTTTCACCGAGATTCTCCAGCTGCTCGTCGAGGTTGCCGAAATTCGGTCCCCGATGCCAGCGGCGATCGCGCAGGCTGCTCTCGCTCACCTCACGTTTCGCGAGCGTAGCGGTGAGCTTTGTCTCCGTGCCTTTTCGCAAGACGGTAAGCGTGATGCTCGTCCCTTCCGGGTAGCTGCGGACCAGCTTCGCGAGTTGATCCGGCTCCATCAGGATCTGGTCGTTGAACAGGCGCAGGATATCGTTCTGCTGCACACCGGCGGCGGCGGCAGGTCCATCCGGGACGACGTAATCGACCACGAGCCCGAAACCGCGCGGCAGGCCGAGCTGTTCGCTAACCACGCGGGGAACGCTCGATGTTTCCACCCCGAGATAGGTGACCGGCACCTTCGGGCTGCGATCACGGCCGGTCGGCGGAACGGGTGGCACCGGAGGCACGCCCGGAGCAGCCTGAGCCGGCGGAGCTGGCGGCGATGGCGGCGATGGCGATGGAGTTTGCGCGAAGCTGCTCAGCGGCAGGAGCGCGGCAGCGGCGACGAGGGCGATGGTGTTTGGTTTCATGGTTGGTTGGTTGTTTGGGTGAAGGAAAATCATTGGCCGGAGACGGGGATGAACCGCACCTCCTCGGCCGGGTAGGAGACGCGCAGCGAAGCGCCCGTCTCCGGATTTCTCCAGGCGAGCGTCTCGCGGGTGTGGGAGCGGACACGCCGGACCGGCTCCTGCTCGCCCGCCGGGAAAATAAGACCTTCGTCGCGCTGGTCATAAACCACCCGGGTGAGTTCCTCCGGCACGAAGATATTCGCGGGCGCAGGCGGAAGAGCGGCGATCGTGCGCTCGCCTGGCACCGTTTCAAAAACACTCAAGCGGGCCAGCAGGAAGAGCGCAGCCACCGCGGCTGCCCCGAGCCCGAGCGCAAACCAGCCGATCCGGCTTTTCGCCGACCGCGGCAAAACTCCCGCCGTCCGCGTGGCGGAAATCGGCGCCTCCACCAGCGCCCGCTCGACCCGCTGCGCCAGCTCCACGGACGGAGCCGCCGGCCGCAGCTGCTTCAGCTCAGCTTC
>JACCZQ010000241.1 GCA_013695905.1 Chthoniobacterales bacterium | reverse complement strand
AATGCGCAAGGCGCAGCTGCACGCCCTCGCCGGCCGCCCCTATGCCGGCTTGATGAATCGCGTCCTCGTTTCACTGCAGGAACGCACCGACGCCAGTCTGCACCCGCTCCTCCAGGTCCGCGAAGTGAAGCGTGAGCTCGTCATTGTGATCAGCACCGACAAAGGCCTCGCCGGTCCGCTGAACACAAACCTCCTGCGCGAGGTAACAAATTTCGACCACGACAAAACCGCATTTGTCGTTCTCGGCCGCAAAGCGCGCCAATTTCTCTCCCGCACCCGCCGCGAGATCCTCGCCGACTTCGAGTTGAAAGACGCGCCGGCGTTCGTCGAAACCAAAGTCGTCGCCCAATACGTGACGGAGCGCTTCCTCAACGGCGAAGTCGACAAGGTTTCGGTGCTCTACAGCCAGTTCGTTAACACGATCAACCAGAAGCCGGTCGTGCACACGCTGCTGCCGATCTCGAACTTCGACGTGACGCAGGCGGACGCCCCGCGCGCCGCAGATGCCGGCAAGGACCCGATGACCGGCTACATTTTCGAGCCCAGCGCAGAAGGCGTGCTCGACGTGATGCTGCCGTACTACCTGCAGTATCAGCTTTTCCAGATGATCTTGAACGCCCGCGCGTCCGAGCACAGCGCCCGGATGGTGGCTATGAAGAACGCCACCGACAACGCCAAACAATTCATCAAGGATCTCACCCTCGAATACAACAAGGTCCGCCAGGCCAGCATCACCACCGAGCTGCTGGAGATCTCCACCGCGCAGATGGCGGTCAGCGGTTAATTTTAAATTTTATGAGCACAGGACACATCGTTCAAGTTATCGGACCCGTCGTTGACGTAGAGTTTGCGAGCACCAAAGATCTGCCGCGCATCTATAATGCGCTGGAGATCGAGTACGAGGTGAACGGCACCCCGACGAAGCTGACCCTCGAAGTGCAGCAGCACCTCGGTGAGAACTGGGTCCGCTCCATCGCGATGTCCACCACGGAAGGGTTGAAGCGCGGCATGCCGGTGACGGATGTCGGCGGCCCAATCTCGGTGCCGGTGGGCGAGGGGACGCTCGGGCGCATCTTCAATGTCACGGGCGATCCCGTGGATGGTCGCGGCCCCGTCACCTACACAAAGCGCTACCCGATCCACCGCAAAGCTCCCGAGCTGACGGAGCAGGACACCGGTGCCACGATTCTCGAGACCGGCATCAAAGTCATCGATCTGATCTGCCCCTTCACAAAGGGCGGCAAAGTCGGCGCGTTCGGCGGCGCGGGCGTGGGTAAGACAGTCGTCATTCTCGAGCTCATCAACAACATCGCGAAGGGCCACGGCGGCTTCTCCGTGTTCGCGGGAGTGGGCGAGCGCACACGCGAAGGCAACGATCTCTACACCGAGATGAGCGAGGCCGGCGTTATCGACCAGAAGGATCTCAGCAAGTCGAAAGTGGCGCTGGTTTACGGCCAGATGAACGAACCTCCGGGCGCCCGTCTGCGGGTGGCGCTCTCCGCGCTCGCGATGACGGAATATTTCCGCGACGAACGCAACCAGGACGTGCTCCTCTTCATCGACAACATCTTCCGTTTCTCGCAAGCCGGTTCGGAAGTGTCGGCACTGCTCGGCCGCACCCCGTCGGCGGTCGGTTATCAGCCGACGCTCGCCGCAGAAATGGGCGACCTGCAGGAGCGAATTACTTCCACGAAGAAGGGCTCCATCACCTCGGTGCAAGCCGTGTATGTGCCGGCGGACGATCTGACCGATCCGGCGCCGGCGAACACTTTTGCGCACCTCGATTCCACGATCGTGCTGGAGCGCTCCATCGCTGAGCTGGGCATCTATCCTGCCGTCGATCCTCTCGCTTCAACGTCGAAATCACTCGCTCCCGAAATCGTGGGTGAGGAACACTACGCCGTCGCCCGGGGCGTGCAGAAGGTGCTGCAGCGCTACCGCGATCTGCAGGACATCATCGCGATCCTCGGCATGGATGAGCTCAGCCCGGAAGACAAGCTCTCCGTGCTGCGCGCTCGTAAGATTCAGCGTTTCCTCAGCCAGCCGTTCACGGTGGCGGAAGTGTTCACCGGCACGAAAGGCCAGTATGTGACCATTCCGGAAACGATCCGCGGCTTCAAAGAAATTATCGACGGCAAACACGACGACGTGCCGGAGTCGAACTTCTACATGAAGGGCGGCATCGACATGATCAAGGAAGAGAACGCGTAGTCGCAATATGGCCGCTACTCTCCGACTCGAAATCGTCACGCCCGACGCCACGGCTTACTCCGAGGACGTGGAGATGGTCACCCTCACGGGTGCGGAAGGTGAGCTCGGCGTTTACCCAAACCACGTGCCGCTGCTCACCACGCTGAAGCCGGGCGAGCTGCGCGTCATCAAAGGCGGAAAGGTGACATACCTCGCCGTGGGTGAAGGGTTCGTGGAAATCAAAGGCGACGCTGTGTCGGTGCTCACGGATCTCGCGCTGGAAGAATCGAAGATCGATGTGAACGCCGCCGAAGCGGCAGTCGCCCGCGCGCAGGCCGCGATGAAGGAAGATCACACCGCCGAAGAAGTCGCCGCGATTCAGGCGACGTTGCAGAAGGCGCTTGCGCAGCTGCACGTGAAGCGGCGCAGAAATTCGTAATTCGCAGCCGCGGCGCGTTGCGGAGCCCTCGTAGCCACACGCGATGCAACCCTTTTCCGAGCGCCCCCTCTTTAGGTGGATTCGCTTTCGGTAAGACGCCGAAAAAATGCCGCCGGCCGGATGCCGTATGCGCCGCAGAACCGCACAAATTCCACAACGTCCACTCTTCGCTGCCCACGTTCGATGTCAGAGATAAAACTCTGACGGATTCCTAATTTGGCCGCAGCTTCCACTTGCGAGAGACCGGCCTCCAGCCGAGCGGCACGAATCAAATGCACAAACCGTTCGTGTAGCGGCGAATGGAGCGACTTAGTGAGCCGGTCTGTTTTGCCCGCTTTCTTCGGACGAGTAGCCACGCGTCGCATCGCGCGCGGATTGTTTCATGAAGCTCCAGGATATCTAAACTTTCGATATTTCTTGACCGGTTGACGGAAAAAGATACTCTCGGCCGCCATGACGAAGAATCGATTCGCACTGCTGCCGGTGATTACCGCCATCGCGCTGGCGGCAGATCAACAGGCCGCCGCGCAATCTGCAGCTCCGGACAAGCCGGTAATCAGCAGGTTAGTCACAGCGAGCGTATGGCCCGGTGGGTA
>JACCZQ010000238.1 GCA_013695905.1 Chthoniobacterales bacterium | reverse complement strand
CGTATGCCAGCCTGGCACGGCTCGGGGTTTACCGGCCATGGCGGGTGCTGACGTCGTCCGCGGCGGTGGAGCCCCGGAGATATGCGCGGCCGGAGCTGGTTTGGCAGATCGCGGATATTTTGAGCGACAACTCTGCGCGGACGCTGGCGTTCGGGATCAACTCGGCGTTGCGGTATGACTATCCGGTGGCTGCCAAGACGGGGACGAGCACCGACTTTCGAGATAATTGGACGATCGGTTTTACGCCTGAGTTCAGCGTGGGCGTGTGGGTGGGAAATTTCGATGGCTCGCCGATGCAGGAGGTGTCCGGCGTCACAGGTGCAGGTCCTATTTTGCGGGAGATTTTCGATCATCTGCATGTGCAGAAGGGGACGAGCTGGTATGCGACGCCGCCCGGAATCGTGGAGCGGAAGGTGCATCCGCTGACCGGAAAACTACTCACGGATGATGACGGGCGCGGCGTAGTGGAGAAGTTTGTCCCCGGCAACCTGCCCCCACCCGCAGCGCCCGCCGACTATGACGCGGAGGGGCGGGTGCAGCTTGGCAGTGAATATGCGGAATGGCTGGCGAGCGCGGAGAACTCGCTGCACGGGCAGGCGATTCTCGCACGCGGGGGGCTGCGGATCGCTTCGCCGCTGGAGGGGACGACGTTTCTGCTCGATCCGGATGTCCCGTCGAGCAGTCGAATTCCGCTGCTGGGGAGCGGGGGAGCGAAGCTGGTGTGGCGAAGCGATTCGCTCGCGCTGGCCGCCGACGGGGAGGCACGTTACGCCGTCGGTGCGGACGGTGAGCACAGGATCACGCTCTTCGATCCGGAGAGCGGCCAATCCGCGGAGGTGCGGATCTCCATTCGCTCGCTCTGATTACTTTCCGCGGCCGGTTTTTCCCTGCAGCTCGTCGATTTTCTTGGAAGCCTCTGCCTTGGTCCAGTTCTCGTTAAACTCTTCCCTGGCCTCGCGGCAGAGCGTCTGCAGGTAGGAACGCTGCGGGCCGGTCATCGGTTCGTCTTTTGTCACCCAGTCGTCCGGATCTTTCTCCGGGTTCAGCATCGGGGGCGGATCGGTTTGGTCGGCCATATCGATGGATCGTCAGTGCCACGGCGGCTGGCCTTATGTCTCCTTGCGCGGCTAAGTTTCACATGGCATAAGACCACTCCGCGCTCCGCTGGGAGGGCGGCCCCGCTATGCCCAAGGCTCCGACTCCTCCGCCCGCCCCGACACCCGATCCCGTCATGGACACGCAGCTCCTGTGGGAGCGCTACAAAACGCCGATCATCGCTCTGCTGGCAGTGGTCTTGGTGGGGGCGCTGCTCTTTGGCGGGTTTCGGCTGTATGCGGCGCACCGGGAGAATTCGGCGGCCCAGCTTTTGGCAGCCGCCCGTAGCCCGGAGCAATATCAGGAGGTCGTGGCGAAATATCCCCGCTCCGGGGCAGCGGCCTCGGCCTATCTTCTGCTGGCGGCTGAGCAGCGGAAGCAGCAGCAGTTTGCCGAAGCAAACGCGACGCTGCAGGAGTTAATCGATCGGAACCCGCGGCATCATCTGGTCGCGACGGCGCAGATGGCGATGGCGGCGAATCTTGAGTCGCTCACGCGAACGGATGAGGCGCTGGAGTCGTATCGGAAAATCGCGGCGGATCATCCGCGCAGCTATACCGCGCCGTTCGCGATGCTGGCGCAGATGTCGCTGCAGAAGGCGAAAGGGCAAACGGACGAAGCGCGGCGCTTGGCGGAGACAATCATCACGCAGTTCCGCGACAGTCCGTTAGCGCAGGAAGCGGCGCGGCAACTGAAGCTGATGCGGCCCGCGGCCGCGGCGCCAGCTGCTGCACCGGCTCCCGCAGAGGCCGCGCCAGCACCCGCTGAACCAGCAGGTGCTGCTCAGGATGCAGAGGCGCCGGCGGACCCCGAAGCGAGCCCGGCTCCGACAGCCGCGGCTACTCCGTAGCTCTGGTTTAGCTCACAGGATCTGCTCGCAGCGCGCTCGGAATCTGCCGCGGACGGGGATCGCGAACGCAAGCGTACGGTCGCGGCAGAAAATTTGCCCGCGAGAGAAAGGCAGAAGTAACGGGAGCGCGGTTAGCGCTTCGAGAACTGGAAGCGCTTGCGCGCGCCGGGCTGCCCCGACTTCTTCCGTTCTTTCATCCGCGGATCGCGGCGGAGCAGTCCTTCAGCTTTCAAGGGCCCGCGGAGGTTTGCATCCACCTGGAGCAGAGCACGAGCGATCGCGAGGCGGGTGGCACCGGCCTGCCCGGTCGGGCCGCCGCCACTGGCGTTGACTGAGAGATCGTAGGAGCTGGCCAGTTTCACCACCTGCAGGGGCTGCAGGACAGTATTCTGCAGCGGGATGGTGGGAAAGTAGTCCTCGAAGGACTTCCCGTTGACGTCGATTTTGCCGCTGCCGGCGGACATGCGAATGCGCGCGACGGAAGTTTTCCGGCGGCCGGTGGCGATGAATTCCTCTGTGGTGGCCATGAAATTAGATTGGTGGGAGCTACGCGAGAGTGACGGCGGCCGGCTGTTGCGCGGCGTGCGGGTGAGCGTCGCCTTTATAGACTTTCAGCTTACGGTAAACATCGCGGCCGAGCTTGTTGTGCGGGATCATGCCGCGGATGGCGCCTTCGACGATCAACTCCGGGTGGCGCTCGCGACGGGCGCGGGCGTTCTCGGATTTATGACCGCCGACAAAGCCGGAGTAGCTCATGTAGCTCTTCTGTTCTTCCTTTTTGCCGGTGAGCCGCACCTTCTCCGCGTTGATGACGACAACGAAATCGCCGGTGTCAACGTGCGGGGTGTAGATCGGCTTTTCTTTTCCGCGCAGGAGATTGGCAGCTTTGACGGCGACGCGGCCGAGGACTTGGTTGTTGGCGTCAATGATCCACCACTTGCGGGGGACTTCGTTGGCTTTGGCGGAAAACGTCTTCATGGCGGCTGAAAGGCACGGAAAGTAAGAGCTGGGGTGGGGAGTGTCAACAGGATGTTCGGAGGGATTGCTCTCTCTGTGGCGAGGCCTCCGGAGGAGGAGCAGCGAGGCGGAAGTGGCACCGCGCCTGCTTAAAATTTCTATAATGAAGCGCCTCTTTTCTCCGCTCGCGTTGGTCGCCCTTTCGCTCCTGGCGGTTCAATTCAACCTGCCGCAGCTGAATCGAACAATCCTTCGTCAGCGGCAGTGGTCCGCGAGATGAACCTGGCGCGGCAGAATCCGGCGCTCTACGCCACCTACCTCGAGGAGATGCGCGGCAGCTTC
>JACCZQ010000226.1 GCA_013695905.1 Chthoniobacterales bacterium | reverse complement strand
TACGCCTATGGCAATCAACCGTCGATCGCCTTATGGAATCTGACGCGACTCGCGGAATGTCTCCTGCCGCTTTTGTCGCACGACGAGGATGCTGCGGTTGATGAGGCGAAGGAGGCGCTCAGCGCCTTCAGGCCGGCCTTTGAGCAGTCATATCAAGCGGGGCTGAGACGGAAGCTGGGTTTGTTCAGCGAACGTGAGGGCGATGCGACACTCGCGCGCGACCTTCTCCACGCGATGGCGGCGAACCGGGCCGACTTCACCCTCACCTTCCGCCGGCTCGCGGACGCGGCGTTAGATCCTGCACGCGACAGCGAGGTGCGCAGCCTCTTTGCGGACGGAGCCGCCTACGACGAGTGGACCGTGCGATGGCGGCAGCGTCTCGAGCAGGAGCCGGCGAAAGCTGCGGAGCGTCGGGCGGCCATGCGAGCCGTGAACCCCGCGTTCATCCCGCGGAATCATCGCGTGGAGGCGATTATCCGCGCCGGTGTGGAGCGTGAGGATTTTGCGCCATTCGAGGAACTGCTGACGGTGCTGTCACGCCCTTTTGAGGATCAGCCCGAATACGCGTCCTACCAACAGCCGCCGCAGGAACACGAACGCGTGCTCCAGACATTCTGCGGCACCTAATCCCGCTCCCCCATTACCATCACCACGATGCGCCGCCGGTGCCTATCACGCCGGTGCTCGAACAGAAAAATGCCCTGCCACGTGCCGAGTTGCAGCTGCGCGTCGGCAACGGGAATGACTTCGCTGGTGCGGGTCAACACCATCCGGATGTGCGACGGCATGTCGTCCGGGCCTTCCGAGTTGTGCGTGTAGTAGCTGGCATTCTCTGGTACCAGGCGATCGAAGAATTGCTCCAGATCGCGACGCGCGGCCGGGGCCGCGTTCTCCATCATGACCAGGCTGCAGCTCGTGTGCTGCACAAACACCGTCGCCGTTCCGTGGCGGATTCCACTCTTTCGCACCACGCCAGCAACTTCATCCGTGATCTCGTACGTCCCCTTCCCGCTCGTGCGAACCTGCAGGTGGTCGGTGTGGACACTCATACGCTGTGTCACGTTACACACACCTGGCGCACGTTCGAGGCGTCGGACCGCCGCGAACGCCGCGGCGGGCGCGCTTATGGGAGCCGGAAGACTTCCACCAGCGCCACACCAGTGGTGTTGTTCTTTCCGCGCACTACGACGGTGTAAGCTCCCGGGGCTGCTGACAACGTGAGTGCTGCCTCGCGATCATCCGTTGGCGCGAGCAGCGTCGCTCTCGCGGCCACTGCCTGCCCCAGCGCCCAATCATCGTTCATCCCGATCTGCATTCCGTTCGAGTCGTAGAATTCGAGCATCGGATCCAGCAGCGGGTCGGCGATGCCAGCACTGGCGAGGCTCGGCCCGAGCGCACGCACGACCAGCACCGGATCACCACCGCTCTCGACGATCACACCGCCGATCATGACATCGTCGCCGATGCCAACCCGGCCGCGCGTGCTGAGATTCGCCAGCGCTGAGTCGGCGCCGGCCTCGAGGTCATAGACCTCCACCAGCCCCACGCCGGAGGTGTTGTTGCCGCTCATCACCACGGTGTAACTCCCCGGCTGCAGCGTGTAGACGATCGCCGCCTCCCGGTCGTCCTGCGGCGGCACTCCTGTTGCAATAATTTCCACCGCTTGTGCGTCTCTCCAGCTGTCATTAGCGGCGAGCGCGTTCTGCCCCTCATCGAACAGTTCCAGCCGCGGGTCCTGAAGCGCACCCGGCACACCGCGCGCCGTGAGCGACGGCCCGATCCCGCGGAGGATCACCCGCTTCGGCTCGCTGCCCCGCACGATCAACCCGGCAATCGCCACATTTTCGCCACTGCTCACGGTGACGCGCGTCGAGAGATTCACCGCACGAGCCGGCGCCATGGCCTGGCCGCTCAAAACATCACGCGCCGCCCTGGCGATCTGGTAATGACCCGCCGTCGTCGGGTGAATGTCGTCCCAGAAAAGATAATCGTCCGGACTCCCTTCGCCGCCGCGCCCCGTGTTCGAGAGATATCGGATTCCATACCGTGCCGGATCGGCAGCGAAGCGAACGAAGCCCGTCCAGATATCGAGACGGTAAAGATTGAGCTGAATGCCTTGCGTGGCATAGGCGCTCTCGGTTGCGTCGAGGTTCGCCTCCAGCTTCGCGCGATAATCGAGCGACGCTCTGTTCTTTGCGTCCTGCGCGGGACGGTCGCCATTGTAACGGGGAACACCACCGAGGGGTGGCACGTTCGGGACGAGGAAGTGGCGCGCACCTGCGTCGGCCAGCCGGCTGACCAGCATCGCCACGCGAGCGGACGCCGCATTCACATTCGATTCGCTGTGGCTGTCGAACAGATCATTGCCGCCGCCCCAGATGATGAAGAGCGCATTGGGATCCATCGGGCGGCGTGTGATGTAATCGTCCACCTGCTTGCCCATGTTATCGATGGTGACGGTGACGTTGAATCCGAACACGCCCGCTACCGTGTAACCCTGGGTGCCGTCTTCAGTCGTGGCGCCGCCAAAGGCGAACACATTCCCGCCATGAACGCTCGCAGTCTCTGCAGATCGGCCGAGGAATGTGCGGGAGAGCTGCTCGTGCCAGACACCGACGTAACGAGCGGACCCTGGATTTGTGTCGCTGCTGTTCGTAAACCGGCCATCGCTGTAGTTATACTCGCCCCCGGGGTAGCGGAGGCCTCTGGCCTCCATCTGGCGACGAAGATTCCCGACATCCGACAGACTGTCTCCGAAGATGATGATCTGAGAAAAGGCCGGTGCCGCGCCCGCGGGCGTCTGCGCGACCGCTAATGGGACGTGGACGAATGCCAGCGCCGCGATGAGGCAAAAAGCGGAGACGATGGGGACAGAGAAGCTGCGCGTTGAAGTCATAAAAAAAGTATCGGTTAAAAAAATCGGCACGAGATGAAACACCCCTGCGCCTTCTATTCGGAACGGTTAGACTCCTTACGGGTGATTTTCTTCACTCGTTACGGAAAAAATAGAGTAGCAGAAGCCACCGGACGGCTGGCTCGTCGATAATCACCGCCTCAGGCGCGCCCGCGCCAGAGGAGATAAACGGGCACACCCGTCAGAACGAGCAGGTAACCAGCGCCCGAGGTTGTCGGCGCAAGTATCGCGAGGTCAATGATCAGCAGCGTTGCAATCGCGATGTAAACCAGCGGCACGATCGGATAACCCCACGTGCGGTAAGGCCGCGGCGCGTCCGGCATTTTCCGCCGCAACACGAACACTGCACCGACCATCAAGGCGTAGAACACCAGATCCACCGAGATGATGTATTCGAGCAGCTGCGTGTAAACATTGCCGTAGGTGACCGTGCCGTCTGCCGCTGTCGTCACCGTCCGCGGCAGCGTCAGCACCGACGCCCAAACGCCCTGCGCCACCAGCGCGACCGCTGGGGCTTTGTGTCGGTTCACCGTGCCGACCGCGCGGAAGAACAGCCCGTCCCGCGCCATCGCATACTGCACCCGCGCACCAGCCAGGATGAGCCCGTTGTTGCACCCGAACGTCGAGATCATGATCGCCACCGCCATGAGCACCGTGCCGATCGGCCCCAGCACCGCATTCATCGCCGCGACCGCGACACGATTTTGCGGCGCATTTTGGATTTCCGGCAACGAGAGCGTCGCGATGTAGGCGACATTCGCCAGCAGATAGAGCGCGACCACGATCCCGCAGCCGACGAGCAGCGCCCGCGGCAGCGTGCGGCCGGGATCGCGCACCTCACCGGCCGTGAACGTGACATTGTTCCACGCGCTCTGCGCGAAGAGGGGCCCCACCATGGCCTTGCCGAGCAACATCAGCAGCGCCAGACCACCCACAGTCGTTAGGCCAGGCTGCGCTGCCGCTGCCGACCAGCCATTCGCCACCGGGTTCCACCAATCTGCCGCCCGCGCCGCGCTGTTCGCGCCCCAGCCGAACACCAGCCCGATCACAATCAAACCAAACAGCGCCGCCGTCTTCGCGAACGTGAAGCTGTTCTGCACCAGCTTGCCGAGCTCCAGCCCGCGTGTGTTCATCAGCGTCAGGAACAGAATCATCAACACCGCGACTGCTTGCTCCGTCGAGAGACTCAACGCGTATCCGCCTCCGACATGCACCGGCGGCACCAGATAATTCCCGGTGGCAATCCCCGGCACGAGCACACCGGTGAAACGGGCAAACGCCACCGCCACCGCCGCGATTGTGCCCGTCTGGATGATGAGCAGCATGGCCCATCCAAAAAGAAATCCGAACGCGCCGCCGTATGCCTCCCGCAGGAAAACATATTGGCCGCCCGCTTTCGGCATCATCGCCGCCAGCTCAGCACAACAGAGCGCGCCGGTAATCGTCAGCACACCAGCCAGCGCCCACGCCACCAGCAGCCAACCCGGCGCACCGACAAGCCGCGACGACTCCGCCGACACAATGAAGATGCCCGAGCCGATCATCGACCCGACGACAATCATCGTCGCATCGAGCTGCCCCAGCCCGCGCGCCAGCTGCTGCTTCTCTTCCGGCGCGGACTTCATGATGATCGAAACGGCTGCACCGTCACCCCGGCGCGCGCGAGACTCGCCCGCAGCTGGCGCACAAACTCCACCGCACCCGGCGTATCGCCGTGCACGCAAACTGTCTCAGCAGCCACTGCCACTCTGCTGCCATCAATCGTGGTGACTTTTCCGCTCCGCAATATCTCCACCACGCGCTCCGCTGCCTCCGCTGGATCGTGCAGCAGCGCGTCGGCTCGATCACGCGGCACCAGCGAGCCGTCCGGCATGTAATTGCGATCGGCGAACACCTCCCGCGCCACCGCGATTCCGCCGGCGCGGCCCGCCGCTTCCAGTGCGCTTCCCGAGAGCGCGAACAACACCGCCGCAGCATCCACGGCCAGCATCGCGTGAACAATTGCCTCCGCGATCTCCGCGTCACGCGCCGCCATGTTATACAACGCGCCATGCGGCTTCACGTGGTTCATCCGCGCTCCCATTGCTTCGGCGAGCGCGCGAAACGCGCCGAGCTGATACGTCACCACCGCAAAGATTTCCCCCGGCGGCAGCACCATCTCTCTACGTCCGAAATTCTCACGATCCGCAAAGCTCGGATGCGCGCCAACCGCGACACCACGCTGCTGCGCCTCTCGAATCGCGAAAGCGACGCTCTTCGGTTCACCCGCATGAAACCCGGTCGCAATGTTCGCCGACGACACCAGTTCCAGCAGCTCCGCGTCGAACCCTGCGCCTTCGCCGAGATCCGCATTAATATCGATTCTCATCGCAGCAGCGAAACCCCGACGCGAAACCACGCTCGATCCCGCTCGCGCTGGAGCAGGAGCTGGTGCGCCTCGCCTAACGACACCTCGCGGAACTGCACCACGTCACCCGCCTGCAGCTGAGCAGCACCTGCGAGGTCGACGGTGATCACGTGCGCGATCTTCGGATAACCGCCGATCGTTTGGCAATCCGCCAGCAGCAGAATCGGATCACCACCCGGAGGGAGTTGAATCGTGCCAACGGTCACCGGCTCCGAAACGAGCTCTTCGTCCTGCAATCGTTCCAAAGCGGGTCCCTTCAGTCGCGCTCCCATCCGGTCGCTCTCCTGCGTGACGGTGAACGGCTGGTTGAGAAATGCGGCCTGGGCCTCTGGTGTCAGCCGCGCCCACTCTGCGCCGGTCACCACCCGCAGGAGCGATTTTCCACCCGCGGTGTTCGACCACTCGTTAGGCGCGAAGCCGCTGATCGCTCGCGTCGATCCGCGGCCAAGCGGCAGCACATCGTCATCCCGCAGCGCGCGACCTGCAAACCCGCTCCGCAAATCCGTCGAACGACTGCCCAGCACTCGCGGCACGTCTATCCCGCCGGAAATCGCCAACCACGCCCTTCCGCCTTTGGCAAGCAGCTGCAGCTCATCGCCTGGCCTGACGAGGGTGGGCCGGCCGCGCGGCAGCTCCGATTCAAATGCGCCGCCGCACCAGGCGACCAGCCGCTCGTCTCCAAATCGTAACCGCACGGTGCCGAGCGCCACCTCCAGGGCGGCGGCCGATTCGTCATTGCCGACCAGCAGATTCGCCACGCGCAGTGCGTGTGGATCAAGCGCGCCGCTCACCGACACACCGGAACCCCGCCAGCCGAAGCGGCCGAGATCCTGCACGGTGGTGCCGTAGCCGGCGCGGAGCAGCGTCACCTGCATTGCGTTTCGAATTCTCCGCGGCTGATCTGCACAAACTTCACCTGATCGCCAGGGGCCAACAGCGACGGCTGCTCTCGTGCGACGTCAAACAACCGCAGCGGTGTGCGGCCGACCACGTTCCAGCCCCCCGGCGACTTCTGCGGGTAAATGCCGGTCTGCGGGCCACCGATCGCCACCGAGCCAGCAGGAACCTCCTTGCGCGGCGTAGCGCGGCGCGGCGTGGCAAGCTCTGCCGGCAAGCCGTTCAAATATGGAAAGCCCGGCGTGAAGCCAATGCAGCTCACCACGTACGTCGGCGAGTTATGGCAGCGGATGACATCCTCGCTGCGCAACCCGCAGTGCTGCGCCACGTGCTCGAGGTCGAGCGCGAACTCTCCGTCATAGCAGACGGGAATCTCCACCACATGTGGTGCAGCACGGCGCGGTTTTGTTTTGCGACGCACGGTGAGCAGTTGCTGCACCTGTCCGGTTAAATGCTCGAAAGACGCGACACCTTCTGCGTCGCAGAAGAGCGCGATCGTTCCATAGGCGGAAGTCATCTCCACCACGCCGGGAAGATCCGCCGCGCGCAGCCGCTCCAGCGCGACGAGCGGTTCCATTCCGCCAAGCCGCACCAACAGCGCCGAATCGCCGAGCGGAAGAATCTCCATCGCCGCACACTAATGTGATAACGTGCCGTCCGTAAATCGCCGCCGTCCGATGGAGCAAGAATTCGTCACCGTCATCAAAGCCGCTGCGGCGCGCGGGCTGCCGAGCCTGCTGATCGGGGCAAATGCCGTGATCCTGTCCGGGCACACGCGCAGCACGACAGATCTCGATTTGCTCGTGCCTGAAGACAAACGCTCAGAGTGGCTGGACCTGATGCGGGAACTTGGCTTCCGCTTCTTCCACGGAACAGAAGCTTTCGTTCAGCTGGAGGCGGGGCATCGCGGCGGTGCGCCGGTGGACCTCATGTTCGTAGAAAGGGCGACCTGGAACAGATTGATCGAGGGAGCTCGTGTCGTGGATCTCGGCGGCGAGCCTGTTCTTCTCCCGAGGCCGGAATTCCTCGTCGCGTTGAAGCTTCATTCCGCGAGCAGCCCGACGCGGAGCAAACCGGCGACGGACTGGGAAGACATTCGCCAGATCGTGCGGATCTGCGGGTTAGACCCGGAGGAACAATCTTTCCGCGATTTGATTTTGCGGTATGGTGGGGCAGATGCCCTCCAGCGAATCAGAGACTTCAAAGCCGGCTAAGGCGCCGCTGAGTTGCGACCTGAATCTGCCGGTGTTCACCGAGCCTCAGCGGGAACATGCCCCCTCGACCATGACGTGGGCAGAAGCGGTCCGACATTTCGAACCGCTGCGGCAGTATTACATGAAGCACTTCTATTCGCCGGAGCAGCGGCTGCGGGACAAGAACCCGAAGCCATTTCGAATGCATTGAACCAGGGGTGTTCGTCGGCAGACGTTCGATGAATCCCCGCGCCGAAAGGTGAAGTAGTCGCTCGCCCGCGCGCTTCTCGCGCTGCAACAATCTTCGTCCAGCGCCCGAAGGGTGCGGCGGATTGAAGCCCGGAGTGCAGCG
>JACCZQ010000221.1 GCA_013695905.1 Chthoniobacterales bacterium | reverse complement strand
GAGGAGCACTCTCCCTCTGGAACATTCGCGTCAATTCGCGTGATTCGCGGGCTCTGTCCTTACTTCGAGTCGAAGGTCTTAACGCCGTGGCTGCTCAGCCGTTCCCGGACTTCGGCGAGGTGCTGGTGATTGCGTGTTTCGACAGTGCAGAGGACGTGCACGGCGGAAATATCGGAGCCGGCAAAGGCGCGGTCGTGCACCACCTGCTTGATGCTGGCGCCGGTGCTGGCGATCTGCGAGGTGAGATCGGCGAGACCGCCGGGGCGGTCGCTGATGACCGCGGTGAAGCGGCAGAGTCGGCCATCGGCGACGAGGCCGCGCTCGATGACGCGGCTGAGGACGTTCGGATCAATGTTCCCGCCGCAGAGCAGTAGCACCACCTTTTTGCCGGCAAGCTCCGGCAGCTGGCCGGAGAGGCAGGCGGCGAGCGGGGTGGCGGCGGAGCCTTCCACGACGCCTTTCTCCAGCTCGACGATGCGGAGGATGGAGACGGCGATTTGCTCTTCGCTGACGACGACGCAGCGGTCGACGAGATCCTTCGCGATCTCGAACGCATTGAGGCCGACTTGGGGAATGGCGAGGCCGTCGGCGAGGGTCGGCTGCGTGGTGATGCGGGTCGGTTTTCCTTCTCGCAGCGCGGCGGAGAAACTCGCCACGTGATCAGCTTCGACGGCAATGACTTTGGCCTGCGGCCGGAGTGATTTCACCGCCAGCGCCACGCCGGCCAGCAACCCGCCGCCGCCGACCGGCACCACCACGGCATCGAGATCCGGCACTTGCTCGACAATCTCGATGCCCATCGTTCCCTGGCCGGCAATGATGGCGGGATCATCGTAGCCGTCGATATAGGCGAGGCCCCGCTCCTCGCCGATCTGGTGCGCGTGCGCTTTGGCTTCGCCGAAATCCTTGCCGTGCATGATGACGGTGGCGCCGAGTTTCTGGCAGTTACTCACCTTGATGAGCGGCGCGAACATCGGCATGACGACGGTGGCGGGGACGCCGAGCAGCTTTCCCTGGTAGGCAAGCGCCTGCGCGTGGTTACCGGCGGAGGCGGCGATGACGCCGCGCTGCTGTTGATCGGGCGGGAGCTGCGCGAGGGCGTTGCGTGCGCCGCGTTCCTTGAAGCTGCCGGTGCGCTGGAGGTTGTCGAGTTTGCAAAAAATCTCCATCCCGGTGAGCTCGCTCAGCGGAATCGAGGCCTGGCAGGGGGAGTAGTAAACCGCGCCTTTGATGCGCTCGCGGGCAGCTTCGATGTCTTGGAACGTGGTCACGAGGATTTGCATATACCCGCGGGGGAGCAGCGGCAATGTTTTCGCGCAAGCGGGTCGCACGCGCGCATGACGGCGGGTCCGATTCTGCAGTGCAATTCCCGTGTCTCGCCTGTCTCACATCCGCTTTTGTTTTGCGCTGCTCGCCGGCGTGGTTGCAGTCGGCTGCGGTGGCAGGGAAGCCTCCGTGCCGCTCCCGGCGCTCGCGGTGGAGCAGACCGGGGCGATTCGCGTGATCGAGTTGGCGACGAAGACGGTGCGCGCGGAGCCATTTCTCGATCTGAGCGATGCGATCGAAATGGGGCACGAGCAGGGGCTGCTGGGGTTGGCGTTCCATCCCCGCTACGCGGAGAACGGCACCTTCTATGTGAACTATGTGGCGCCGGGTGGAGCGGCCGATAATGGCGTGACGATGATCCGGCAGTATCAGGTCTCGGCAGCGGATCGAAATCGAGCCGAGCTTGCGAGCGGGAAGACGGTGCTCCAGATCGATCAGCCGCAGGGGAATCACAATGGCGGCTGGATTGGCTTCAGTCCGCGCAAAGGCGACGAGAACAATCTCTACATTGCGACCGGCGACGGCGGGGCTGCGTTTGATGAAGGAGAAGGTCACGTGGAGCCGGGCGGCAATGCGCAAAGCCTTCAGTCATTGCACGGAAAGATACTGCGGGTGCAGGTGAAAGCGGCAGACGGGACTTACACGATCCCGAGGGATAATCCGCACGCGAGCTCGAACACGGCGCGAAAGGAAATCTGGCTGCTGGGGTTGCGGAATCCTTACCGCGCCAGCTTCGATCGTGTGACGGGCGACCTATTCATCGCCGATGTCGGCCAGGATCAGCGGGAGGAGATCAATCTACAGAAGGCGTCGAATCCTGCTGGTGGTGAGAACTACGGCTGGCGTCTGCGGGAGGGAAAAATCGCCACCCCGGGACGTGTCGGTGGTGCCCGGCCGCGCGGTGCGGTGGACCCGCTCTTCGAGTACGGGCGCGAGGTGGGGCTGTGTGTGATCGGCGGCTACGTTTACCGCGGGAGCAGAATTCCGGAGCTGCAGGGGACGTATGTCTTCGGCGATTACTCGGGAAAGGTTTACGCGCTGAGATTCAACGCGAAGGGCGCGTCACGTTTTCAGGAGCTCACCGCGGTGCTGTTTCCGAGCGGCGGCGGCCTTGATCTCCAGAGTCTTTCCTCGTTAGGCGAGGACGCCGAGGGTGAGCTTTATCTGACGAGTCTGACCGGGAGCGTGTTTAAGATCGTGCCGGCTGCTCGCCGCTGAATTTCCGCTCGTGTTCGAGCAGCCACCGCTTTCGCCAGAGGCCGCCTCCGTATCCGCAGAGGGTGCCGTCCGCACGAATGACGCGATGACATGGGATGACGAGGCAGAGCATGTTTGTGCCGTTCGCACGGCCGACGGCACGTCGTGCGCCGGGGATCTGGAGGCGGTCCGCCATCCATGAATAGGAGCGCGTTTCGGCCGGCGGGATGGTGCGCAGGATTTCCCAAGTCCGCACCTGAAACTCCGAACCGACAGGCGCGAGAGGCACGCTGAACTCAAGGTTTCGCCCCGCGAAGTAGTCGCCGAGTTCTTTCCTGATTTGGTCAAGGAGCGGATGTTCGCCCGGTGCGACGTTCGCTCGGAGACGGGCGCGGAGGATGCCGATCTCCCGTTCCAGCGCGCGCCGATCAGCGAATTCAAGGAGACGCAGCCCCGCGTCGTCGGCGATTGCCACCATCATCCCAAGCGGCGTCTCGATGCGCTCGGCATAGAGACAAGCCTGCGATTTCGCGGAAGTCGGAGCGCTCCCGAACATGCGCGTAAACGCCTCCCGGAATCCGCTTGCCGAATCGAACCCGCTGTCGAGCTGCACCGACTCGACGGCGGCACCGCGGCGGACATTGCGCAGCGCCAAACCCATGCGGCGGGCGCGGTGGTAGGCCTGAAAGGTCATGCCGTAGTGGCGTTTGAATTGCCGCCGCGCAGTGGAGGGATCAATGGCGAGGGCGCGGAGTTCCTTGTCGGTGATGCGGCCGCCCGGCACCTTCTCCACCTCAGCGCGCAGGCGTTCAATCAACTCGGGTGGGCGCTGCGCCGGGTCCATCGGCTGGCAACGCAGGCAGGGACGATATCCGCCGAGCAATGCTTCCGATGGCGTGGCGAAGAACTCCACATTCTCGGGGGCTGGTTTTTTCGCACTGCAGGTCGGGCGGCAGAAAATTCCGGTGGTGCGAACACCGGCAATGAAGAGGCCTTCGAAGCTGGCGTCGCGCGAGCAGAGCGCGCGATACATCGTGGGAGCAGGTGGGAGGAGTTCCATAAATCAGGCGCGCTCGACTTTCATGGTATAGCAGCCGCGCGTCACGCTGCGCACGTGCAGAAACTCGATCTCAGGAGATCCGAGCAGCGCGTGAATGACAGCTTCGGGATCCGGATCAGCCACTTCCGCGGCGATGATTTCGTCGTCGGCATTGTAGCCCCGGAT
>JACCZQ010000215.1 GCA_013695905.1 Chthoniobacterales bacterium | reverse complement strand
GCTGTGTCGTGCGCCTCGCGCGACACATCCGGTCGCAGGATGCAGGTGGAGCAGCCTCGACCCCTCCGCGCGCAGAAGTTTTTGGCGAGGCGCCAAAAACAGCGGGCGAGGCGCCCGCGCTCCCCGGGCAAGAGCAACTCGTCCCACACCTCCCATGACTTTCGGCGCACCAGAATGGCTGTGGGCGTTGCTGGCGGTGCCGGTGCTTGCGGCGCTATTCGTCCTCGCGGAACGCCGGGGCGCCGCGCGACTCCAGCAGTTTGTCTCGGCACGCCTGCTGCCGCAGCTCGGCGCGACGGTGAACCGCTTCCGCCGCACCCTGCGATTCGCGCTGCTGCTGCTCGGGATCGCGCTGGCCATTGTCAGCCTGGCGCAGCCGCGCTGGGGCTACACCTATGAAGAAGTCAAGCGGAAGGGTCTCGACCTCATCGTTGCCGTCGATACCTCGCGCAGCATGCTCGCGAATGATGTGCCGCCAAATCGCCTGCAGCGGGTGAAGCTCGCGGGACAGGATTTGTTTAATGAATTACGCGGCGACCGCGTTGGAGTGATCGCATTCGCCGGGCGAGCCTTCCTGCAGGCGCCGCTCACGATCGACTACAATGCCGCCGTCGAAACGCTGAGGGAGCTGGACACCGAGATCATCCCGGAAGGTGGGACGAATATCGCCGAAGCGATCACCGTAGCGGTGCGGACGTTCGGAAAATCGGCGGTCGGAAATCGCGCGCTCATCATCTTCACCGATGGTGAAGAACTCGCCGGCGACGCCGTGAAAGTGGCCAGGAATGCCGCTGATGCCGGCGTGCGAATCTTTACCGTCGGCGTCGGCACGCCGGAAGGATCGCTGATCCCTCTCCCCGGGCAAGGCAGCGGCACGGCCTTCGTCAAAGACCGGAGCGGTCAGGTGGTGAAGTCGAAACTCGACGAGACGCGCCTTCGCGAGATCGCCGAAGCGACTAGCGGGACTTACCTCCCGCTCGGCAGCGGACCGGCCACAATGCGACAGCTCTATGCCGACGGATTGTCCCGGATGCAGGCGGGCGATATCGACACCCGCACCAGCCGTCAGCCGATCGAACGGTATCAGTGGCCACTCGGCGCCGCGATCCTCGCCTTGATCGCATCGTTGCTCATCAGCGAACGACGAGCCTCACCGCGCCGGACGCGCCCCGCGGCTGCGAAATCGAAACCCGTGGCGGTCGCGGCGCTCCTCCTTCTCGCCCCCACCGCAGCGTGGGCTGCAGCACCTGGCATCAATGAATACCGCGAAGGTCGCTATGCCGAATCGCTGCACCAGTTCCAGCAAAAGCTGCAGGAGCATCCGCAAAGTCGTGCCACGGATAAGCTGCAGTTCGGCGCGGGCGCGGCCGCCTACAAGTTGAAGGATTACAACAAGGCGCTGGAGTCATTCAGCCAGGCACTGCTTTCGCCCGATCGCCAGCTGCAAAGCCTCAGCCACTACAATCTCGGCAACACTCTTTACCAGCGCGGCGAGCAGCAGAAAGCCGCCGAGCCGAAGCTGCAGGATTGGACAAATGCGCTCCAGCACTACGAACAGACGCTGAAGATCGATCCCGAAAACAAGGAGGCGCAGGAGAACCACGAGTTCGTCAGCAGGAAGATCGAAGAGCTCAAGCAGCAGCAGGAGCAACAACCCACCCCCTCGCCCTCCCCGCAGGACAAGCAGGACAAGCAGGACAAGCAGGACAAGAAAGACGAGCAAAAGGACAAACAACAACAGCAACAGGATCAATCCGGCACCGGCGACAGCTCGAAGCCCGACGAGGGGCAGGACCAATCACAGAAGCAGAAAGAAGGCGACGGCCAGAGCGACCAGCAGCAGCCGGGGCAAAGTCCCTCCCCCAGCCCGCAGAACAAATCAGAGCCGTCGCCTTCCCCGTCGCCCGCCGAGCAGGACAGCCGGACCGGCGCGAGCCCTTCACCTTCTCCCGGCGAGCAGGAGCAGCCTTCCCCCACGCCCGGCGAGGGTGAACAGCCGTCCCCGTCCCCCGGCGAAGGAGAGCAGAGCGAAGGCTCCGGCGACGATCCTTCCGCATCGCCGAGCCCGCCAGCGTCGCCGACACCGCGTCCGACCGGCGAAGTAAAAGGCGCGGGCGAAGAGCAGACCGACCAACAGCAGCAGGATGCCGCCGAAGCGGAAGCTGCCGCCGAGCAGGAGGGCCAGATGAGCCCGCAGCAAGCCGAGCGCCTCCTGCGCGCGATGCGTGACGAAGAAGCGCGCGTCCAGCTCGATGAACGCAGACCCGCGCGCCGTGTCTATAACGACTGGTAGCCCGATGTCATTTTCCAGATTGCCAACACTCCTGCTCCTCGCTGCGCTTCTCTGCCTCGGCGGCAGTGTCTCGGCGCAGAGTCGCGGCCCGAGTGTCACTGCCGTGCTTGATTCGTCCGAGACCAGCCTCGGCAATCCCGTGCAGCTGCAGATCAAAGTGACAGGCGCGTCCAATCCGAAGCCGCCCTCCGCGATCGAAGTCGAGGGTCTGGATATTCGCTACGCCGGCACGTCGCGCGAGTATCAGATGAATAACTTCAGCGTCCGCTACAGCTTCACTTATAACTACACCACCATGCCGCTGGAGGCCGGCACTTACACCATCCCTCCACTCGAGATCGAAGCAGGCGGCCAGCAGCTCTACACACCAGAGCTGACGCTCACCGTCGTCTCCTCCTCCCCCCGCTCCGGCCAACGCGGACGCCGCGGGCGCGGCGGCGGCCCGGATGTCGATGTCGACCCGCAGCAGATCGGCTTCATCGATATGCTCATCCCGAAGACCACCGCCTACGTCGGCGAGATGATCCCGGTGCAGGTGCGGCTCGGCTTGAACATGCGGACGCCGGTCGAGTCGTTAGGCAGTGGCATTCAGATCGCGGGTCAGGGATTCACCACCCAGAAAATGCCGGAGCCGCGGCAGACCATCGAGTCGCTCAATGGCCGTCACTACCAGGTCTTCATCTTTAAGACCGCCATCTCGCCCGTGCGCGCCGGGACGCTGGAGATCGGCCCCGCCGAAATCAATCCGACCGTGCGCGTCCCGCGCGGCATTCAGCGGAACCCGAGCCTGCCGCGCGACCTGTTCGATGACCCATTCTTTAACAACTTCTTCAACGACCCCGCTTTTGCGCCTTCCATCCCGCGTGAGGTGAAGCTGCGGAGCGAATCGGCCACGCTGGAGGTGAAGCCATTGCCGCCGAATGCGCCACCGACTTTTGGAGGGGCTATCGGCATGTTCACGCTCCGCGCCGTTGCGAACCCGACGACGGTGCAGGTCGGCGACCCGATCACGGTGACCGCCACCCTCACCGGCCGCGGCAGCTTCGATCGGGTGACAGCGCCTGCCCTCGAAGACGCGAGCGGCTGGCATACCTATCCGCCGTCCGACCGGTTCCGGCAGGACGACGACGTGGGGATTAGCGGCTCGAAAACATTCGAGCTGGTGGTGGCGCCGAAAGATGCCAAACGCGCGCTCCCGCCGCTCGTCTTCTCGTTCTTCGATCCGGTGAAGGAGACATACGTCACCCTGCGTAGCGAAGAGATCCCCGTGCAGGTGCAAGGCGGGGCTGCACCTGCACCCACTCCCGCGGTGGCCGCGGCTGGCAGCCCGCCGCCCGCGGCTGCTCCCGCAGCAACTCCGACGCCGCCGCAGGAGCAGGAGATTCTTTATCTGACGGACCAACCCGACCGCGCCCGGACTTTTACGCCGTTGTATGAGCAGCCGGTGTTCTGGGCGGCGCAGCTGGTGCCGTTCTTCGCGCTGCTGGGCTATGTCGGCTGGCGGGTGCGGCAGGCGCGGCTCGATGATCGTGCCGCGCAACGCGTAGCGCGGCTGCAGCAGGAAGCCTCCGAGTTGCAGCGCAGCCTGCGGCAGAACGATTCCGACGCGCGGCAATACCTCGCCGCCGCCTCGCGCGCCGTGCAGCTGAAGACGGCGCTCGCACGGAACGTCGATCCGAATTCCGTCGATGCAGAAAGCGCCGCCTCAGCGTTTCGCCTCGATGAGCAGAGGCGGGATCAGCTGCGCGACCTCTTCGCGCGGAGCGACGAGCTGCGCTACAGCGGCAACGGGCACCACGGGCGCGGCGTGTCGCCGGAGCAGCGCCGGGAAATCGCGGAGCTGGTGGAGACGCTCCGGGTATGAGATCGCTTCATCAGCTGCGGATGATCACAGGCGCGGTGCTGGCGCTGGTGCTTTGCGGCGCGGGGAGCTTGCGCGCGCAGGAGGCGGATGCCTTCACGCGCGCGAATGAGGAGTTCGCCGCCGGCCGGTATCAGGAAGCGATTCAGCTTTACGACAGTCTGGTGCAGAGCGGCCGCGCGCACGCGGCGGTGTTCTATAATCTCGGCAACACCTGGCATCGGGCCGGTGATGACGGGCATGCCATCCTTAACTACGAACGCGCCCTCGCGCTGGAGCCGTCGCACCCCGAAGCGCTCGCGAATCTCCGGCTGGTGCGCGACAAGTCGCGTGCGCTGGAGCTGCGGAGGAATTGGATGGAGCGGGCGGTGGCCCGCGGCACCGCGACACAATTCACCATCCTGGCAGCGGCAGGGTTCTGGATCGCTGCGTTCGCGCTCGCGGCGCTGCTGATGTCGCGGAGGCGGACCGGTGTGGTGGCCACAACCTTGGTGCTTTCGCTCCTCGTCGCCGCCGTCGCAGGTGCCGCTCTCTACGTGCGGGAGAACGGCAGCGACGGCCGTGCTCTCGCTGTGGTGACGACGGAGAAGACGGAGGCGCGGCTCGCCACTGCGGACAGCGCCGGCACGGTGCTCGCGCTCCCGCCCGGGAGCGAGATCAAGGTGCTCAGCACGCGCGGCGACTGGCTCTACGCGCAATTGCCTAACGATCAGCGCGGCTGGATTCCCGCCGCCAACGCCGAGCGCGTGCGATTGTAGCGTCTGCGCTCGTGCTCGCGGTCGTAATCGAGCGGGAGCATGAACACGAGCACGAGTAGGAAACCGAAGAAGCCGCTGAAGCTCGGCTTCGCGGTGAAGGTGCTCGGCACCAGCGGACTGAAGAGCAACGACACCCGCCGCTGGCAACAGCAGCCGCACCTCCGCGTCTCGCTGCAGTATCTCGAGCGCATCTTCGATTACCTCGAGCAGCAGGAGATTCGCATGTACCGCATCTCGTCGGACCTGGCGCCGTATGTCACGCACCCGGACATGCCGCAGTTCCACGGTCAGCTGAAGGAATGTGCCGCGGAGTTGCGTGCCATCGGTCGCCGCGCACGTAAGCAGGAGCTGCGGCTCTCCTTTCACCCGTCGCAGTTCATCGTGCTGAACAGCCCCGATCCCGTGCTGGTGCAAAAGAGCATCGCCGATCTCGCGGCTCAAGCAGAGATGCTCGACCGCATGGAGCTCGACGCGGAAGCCGTGGTGGTGGTGCATGCCGGCGGGGCGTATGGCGATCGCGAGCTGGGCTGCACCCGCTGGATGGAGACGTATCGCACGTTGCCGGAGCCGATCCGACGGCGCCTCGTGCTGGAGAACGACGATGGCCGCTACAGCGCGGCGGACGTGTTGAAGATCCACGATGAAACCGGCGTGCCGCTGATCTTCGATCATCAACACTTCTGGTGCTTCAATCCCGAGCAGCTGGAGCTGCATGACACGATCGCGCGATTTCTGCGCACATGGCCGAAAGGCGTGCGACCGAAGCTGCACTTCTCCTCGCCGCGCACGGAAATGCGGGAGTTGAAGCGGAAGGATCGCAAAACGCGCAAACGCGTCCTCGTGCTGCAGCCGCCGGTCTGGACCGGGCACGCGGACTTTTGCCAGCCGTTTGAGTTCATCGCGTTGCTCCGGACGCTGGAGCGCTTCGAGTTCGACGTGATG
>JACCZQ010000192.1 GCA_013695905.1 Chthoniobacterales bacterium | reverse complement strand
AGCCGGGTGTGTTCCACACCGAATGGATGGAAGCCGGCAACCAGCCCGAAGAAAAACGCGCCCAGCCAAAATCTGAGGCTAAAGAATCAACTGCCGAGTAGATTGTCCTTATGCCCACGTACGTTTACGAAACCACAGACACCTCCAAGCCGCTCCGGCGCTTCGAGCTGGTGCAAAGCATGAAAGACGAGGCACTCCGCACCGATCCCGAAACAGGTGAGCCTGTCCGCCGCATCATCAGCGGCGGGTCCGGGGTGCTGGTTCCGGGTGGTTCCGCCGGGCCGTCCGTTGGCTCGTGCGGTTCCGGCTGCGGCTGCCACTAGCCTGGAGGGCCATGCTCCTGTCATTGCCCCGCCCTAATGAAAATCGTGTGAGCTGCTCCCGACCATCTGTTCGTGCGCGAGCGGCGTGATTTTCCGCGCTTTGATCAGCGCCACCCCGTCGTTGTTCTGCACCTCCCCCTCAATGAGCAGAAACGGCTCCTCCGTAATCAGGAGCCGCAGCTTCTCGAAAAGATCGGGCGTTACGATCGCATTCGACACCCCCGTCTCATCCTCGAGGCTGATGAACACAAACCCTTTCGCCGTGCCCGGCCGCTGCCGGCAGATCACATTGCCGGCGATCTGCACCGTCGCCCCGTGCCGCGCCTGCGCCAGGTCTGTCGCACGCCACGCCTCCGGAAATTGCGCGCGCAGCAGCTTCATCGGGTGCGGACCAGTCGTTAGGCTCATCGCTTCGTAATCCGCCTGCACTCGCTCCGGTAACGTCATCGGCAGCAGCGGCGACTCTTCCACTCGCGCCGTGGGTCGCCGTTCGCTCATCCGCGCGAAGAGCCCCTCCGGCATCTCCTCCTCCACGCGCCAAAGAGCATTCCGCCGATGCGCGCTGAAGCAATTAAACGCGCCGAGCAGCGCCAGCGCCCGCAGCTCTTCTTTCGAGAGACTGACGCGGCGGCGGAAATCATCCAGCGACGTAAACTCCCCCCGCGCCCGCTCCGCCACCAGCTGCCCGGCATGCTCCTGCCGCAGCCCGTTCGCCACACAAAACCCGAGCCGGATCGTGTCGTTCGACACCACCGCACAACGCCACTCCGACTGCCGCACACACACCGGCTGCACCTTCAAGCCATGCCGCGTCGCGTCTTTCACGATCGTCGCCGGCGTGTAGAACCCCATCGGCTGATTGTTCAGCAAGCTCGCGTAGAACTCCGGCGCCCGATGCACCTTCAGATACGCGCTGCCATACGCCAGAATCGCGAAGCTGATCGCGTGCGACTCCGGAAAGCCGTAGAGCGCGAACGAGGTGATCGACTGCAGAATCCGCTCGATCGCTTCCGGCGCCACATTGTTCCGTTGCATCGCGGCGCGGAGCTTCACGCTCACTTTGTTCATCCGTTCCTGCGACCGATGAAAGCTGAGCGCGCGCCGCAGCTCCTCCGCTTCGTCGCCGGAGAAATTCGCCATGATCATCGCGATCTTCAGCAGCTGCTCCTGAAACAGCGGCACCCCGAGCGTGCGGCCAAGGATCGGCTTCAATCGCTCATCGAAATAAGTCACCGGCTCCCGCCCCGCGCGCCGGTTCAGGTAAGGGTGCACCATGTCACCCTGGATCGGCCCGGGGCGGATGATCGCCACCTCGATCACCACATCGTAGAAGCACGCCGGCTTCATCCGCGGCAGCGTCGCCATCTGCGCGCGGCTCTCGATTTGAAAAACGCCGATTGTATCAGCCTGGCACATCATCTCGAAAGTCGCCCCGTCATCCTTCGGGATGTGCGCCAGATCAAGCGGCCGTCCTCGTTCGCGGCAGAGCGTAAACGCATCCTGCAACACCGACATCATCCCGAGACCTAACAAGTCCACCTTCACAATCCCGAGATCCTCGCAGTCATCCTTGTCCCACTGCGCCACCACGCGCCCCGGCATCGACGCGTTCTCCAGCGGCACGAAGGAGCTGAGTTTTCCCTGGCAGATAATCATCCCCCCGGAGTGTTGCCCGAGGTGCCGCGGCAGCCCGTAGATCGCCTGGTATAACGAGAGGAACGCCGGCATCCGCGGGTGCGCTTTCGGTAATCCCGCCTGCTCGATCTGCGCCGCGAGATCGAGGGTGTGCGGAAAATCGCCACTCGCAAAGAGATGCGAGAACCGATCGAGCACACTTGGCGCAAGGTTCAGCGCCTTCCCGATCTCACGAGCCGCGCTGCGACCGCGGTACGTGATCACATTGGCCGTCATCGCCGCGCCATGTTTCCCGTAGCGGCGATACACCTCCTGAATCACGCTTTCGCGGCGATCGCCACTCGGCAGATCGAGATCGATATCCGGCCAGCCTTTGCGGCTCTCGCTCAGGAACCGCTCGAACACGAGATGATTGCTCACCGGATCCACCGGCGTGATCCCGAGGCAATAGCACACCGCGCTGTTCGCCGCGCTGCCGCGCCCCTGCACCATCACATCGTGTTCGCGGCAGAAATTCACGATGTCCCACACGATCAGGAAATAGCCGGAGAACCCCAGCTTCGTGATGAGCGCCAGCTCCTCCTCGATCTGGCGTTTCACCTTCGCGCTGATCGCTTCGTAACGCTGTTGCGCGCCGAACCAGGTGATCGTCCGCAGAAACGAATTCATGTCGTGTCCTGCCAGCACCGGAAATTCCGGAAACGCGTACCCGATGTTTTCGAGAGAAAACGTGAGCCGCTCTGCGAGTCGCGCCGTGTTCGTGATCGCCTCGGGCAGATCGCGGAACAGCGCCCGCATCTCTGCGTCCGTCTTCAGGTGCCGCTCTGCGTTTTGCGTCAGCAATTTACCCGCGGCATCGAGGTGCGTGTGTTCACGAATGCAGGTGAACACGTCCAGCACCTCGCGACCGCGCGCGGTGGCGTATTGCACGCCGTTTGTCGCGAGCAGCGGCAGCTGGTGGGCGCGGGCGAGATCAACGAGCTCCGCGTTGCGCTGTTCCTCACCGCGCACGAAGTGCCGCTGCAGCTCCACATAAACATTGCCATGGCCAAAGGTGGCGATGAGCTGCTGCGCGTAATCCGCAGCATTCCGGGGAGCGCAGGCTGCCAGCCTGCTCCGCCCGGCAGCTTGCCGGGCGGACGCGTGGTTGGCGCGTTTGGCGCGCGCAGATGTTTGCGGCAGGCTGCCGCAAACTGCCGGCTGGCAGCCGGCGCTCCCCAGCAGCGCCACCAAACCTTCCGCGAATTCCGCGAGCTCCCCCCACTCCACCGCGCAGCTCCCCTTCTCGCTCCGCAGATGCGCCCGGGTCAGCAGCCCACACAAATTCGCGTACCCGGTGCGGCTCTCCACCAGCACCGGCAGGACGCTGCCGTCGCTCATCGTGAGTTCGCAGCCAATGATCGGCCGCACCCCGTTCTCGCGCGCGGTGGCGGAGAACCGTTGCGCACCGTACACACCGTTGCGATCCAGCAACGCCACTGCCGGCATGCCCAGCTCAGCCGCCCGTTCCGCTAAGTGCTCAGGAAAAGAAGCGCCGCGCAGAAAGCTGAAAGCGCTGCATGCATGAAGCTCCACGTAACCTGCCACAGGCAAACTGTTTCATGCGCCACGTATATGTTCAAATGAACAGAAACAGAAATCCCGCCGCTCAATCATAAACTCCATCCACTCCCCAGCCCTGCTCCTCCTCACGGCAACGGCAGACCGTCCCATCCTCCAGCTGCACATCCCATTCCGCACGCGCCCACGCGCGCAGATCCCACCAATCCCCTGACGCCACATACGGCCCCGCCTGCGCCACCACCTCACCCGACACTTTGCCACTCTGCACCTGCACCAGTTTTTTCCCATCCAGAACCACCGCTGCCGCACCCGCCGAACGAAACCGCCGCAACGCCACCGCCGGCAACGGATCCCCCTCCGCCGCCGCACCTCCACCCTCCGGCAATTGCCACGAGAACGGCTCCATCCGGAACGCATCCGGCCGGTGCGTCTCCTCCAGCACCGGCGTGCCGACCCGCTCCTCTCCCAGGAGTCCCGTCAGCCGCGCCAGCGTCTCCGAAAGCTGTGTCGGATCGCGCAGCGCCGTCTCGAAAAGACTGAACTGCTGCTGCGCCGGCTTCGTCGGCCGCGCCTCCAGCGAAAGGGCCACGATCGGCGCCTCCGATTGAAAACTCTCCAGGTGCGCGTGGAGCATCCGGAACAGCACCTCCACCTCGTTACTCGGCTCCGGAATCCGGAACAGATGCTCATACGTCCGCTTGTCGCTGAACACGATCTGCAGCTGCAGCTCCTTCGTCACCAGGTAGAGCGCGCCGAGCCGCCGCGTCAGCTCCTGCAGAAACCGTCGCAGCATGAACAGCAACGGCTCCGCCGTCTCCACCTCGTGCTCGAACTCCACCGCCTCCACGAACAACTCCGGCGGCGCCACCAGCTTCAGCATCCGCGTCGCCGTGCCATTCGCGCGCTCCCACATCTGCACCGCCACCGGCCCGAGCCGCACACTCACCTCCTGCTTTGGGAGCGCCGCAAAATCCCCCAGCGTGTGCACACCCCACTTGTGCAGGATCGCGATCACGCGCTGCACTTCAGCCGCGCGCTCTGCCGGGGTGCGTTTGTTCATGCCATCGAAGAGGAGCAGGAAATCTCGGGAACAATCGCGCGAGCGCGGAGACTTTGCCAGCGCGCTCGGGGAGCAGCAGCGTCAGCTTCCTAGGTCAGCCCTGTTCTGATGGGACACCGCGGCGATCTCTGACTCCCCTCGATCAGATCTGGCACGGCACGCCGGGGTTTCGCCTGGGCGAGCGGCTCTCGACAAGTGCCGGAGGCACGACGGAATGAAGCCCGGAGCGGCGCGCAGCAGAGCTCCGGGTCTGCGCCAAGCTGGAGAACCCAACCCCCGGCGGGGGTGACGGAACGCACTCGACCACCATCTCACCCGCACGCGAGACACGCTCACCCATCGGTCCGTCGCCCCTTCCGGGGCTGGAGCACTTTCACGGCACCTGACCCCGGAGTTTCGCGTCCGCTGCACTCCGGGCTCTAATCCGCCGCACCTCCGGTGCTCTGCTCCGTGTAGCGCAGGCTCGGACCAACTCCCAGCGCTACCCTTCATTGCACTCATGACAAAGCACTAGGCGCGCATTCCTTTCCGGTGATGTCGCAGGCGTGGTAGGCGTCTGCGGGAGCAGGCCTCGGGTCAGGCCTTTTTCGCATTTATCCCGCGAATGGTGGCGCCATGCCATGCGGGTTTACGCCACGCCTTGATTGCGAAATGCCGACCGGCCGAGAGCGAACGCTCGTTAAGCCGGTGTGGTTGCCTTTGCGCTCGATTCGCGATCCCAGTTACGATGCTGCGCGATCGCAGTGATGAAGTTTGCGGAGATCTTCTTCACGTCGTTCTTCTCGGCCACGATGAGCGCGGAATCGGCGGCGTTCGCTTTGGAGTTGCCGTTGTTTTTGTTGTTCTTCGAATTGCTGTCGTCGCGCATCGGGATGGACGAGGCGCGAAGCAGGT
>JACCZQ010000184.1 GCA_013695905.1 Chthoniobacterales bacterium | reverse complement strand
CGAAGGCGGAGGTGCGCCGCGCCGCGGCCGTGGGCGTCGAGCAGGAGATGCGCGCGAAGACGCAGGAAATGCGCGCCAAAGTGGTCGAGGCCGAAGCGCAGGTGCCGCAGGCGATGGCCGATGCGTTCCGCTCCGGGAATCTGGGCATCATGGATTACATGCGCATGAAAAACGTGGAAGCCGACACTTCGATGCGGGAGTCGATCGCCGGCGGCGATAAGAAGCGCGGGCAGGACGCGAGCTAGACGGGAAAGCAGAGCCGCGGCAGCCCCGGGAGAGATCGATGCCAGAGAGCGATTCCGTCTGATCGGCGACTAAAGGAAAATGGAAAATCTCTGGTTTCTCGTCCTCATCGCGGTCGTCGGATTCGTGCAGTGGATCCTCCGCATCGTCGAAGAGAAGAAGAACGCTGAAGCCGAGAAGCGTGCCGGGCAGCCGCGACCGTCGGCGCCTCCGCCTGTGACAACGACGGCGCCTCGCGTCCAGACGACCGAGGAAGAGCGGGTGCGGAAGTTCATGGAAGCGCTCGGCGTTCCCGTCGAGGCTGCTCCACCACCGCCGCCCCGGACGCCGCCGCCGCAGGTGCAGACGGCCCCGCCGCGCGAGTCACGTCCGCCGAAAGCGCCGAAGGTCCGGCCGATCGATGCCTTCCCGGTGCCACGCACCACCAGCCGCCCGCCGCCCAGGCCCACTCCTGCGCCGCCGCCGGTGAGGGCTCCCATCGCCCCGGAGCCGACCTACGACCGACCGCAGGTCCTGCCGACGCAGGAGACCACCATGTTCGCGCCCCCGCTCCAGCCGGAGAGGCTGCGCGCGGCCGCTTCAGAGTTCGACGTCCACGACCTGGATCTTGATGTGGTGGAGGAATTGCCCTCGCTGCTTCGCGGCGCGCAGCCGGCGCAGAAAACGGCGCCGCTCACAAGCGGCATCGCCGCGCGTCTGAAAACGCAGGAAGGGCTTCGGGACGCAATCGTGCTCCGCGAGATCTTCGGCCCGCCACGCAGCATGCAGTCGCTGGACGCCCAGAGCGCTCGCTAAAGAATCACGCCCCAGGCTAATTTACCGCTTCTGTGCGGAGCTTTATTTGTGCTAAATCGTCTCATGGTCCTGCGGCGGGCAGCCCAGCAGAAGGGGCCTCACGTTTGGCGTTGTGTCAGCGACCTCAATGGAGGTCTCGCGATTAGAAAAACGGGCCCCGGCGCGCGGCCCACGCAGTGTCACCAAGGCGTAAGATCATCGCTTAAAAAGTTAAAGATTAGTATTGACGCCCAATCTGTATAAAGTAAGCTTGGCCCCAACCAAGAGCTACCATCCGGCAATCTCCTCTCGGAGATTTCGTCGGGCGGAGCTACCTACCAACCAACGGAGACCCTACATGATTAAACGTAAGACATCCGCCTTCTTCCAACCTCGTATCGTGCTCGCCCTCGCCTTGGGCCTGAGCGGAGCCGTGATTGGATTTGGCGCCTTCTCAAACGCTTTCGCCCAGTCGAAAGCTTCCAAAGGTGCAGCCCCGGCTCCCGCCGCGGCCGCGCCAGCCGGTAACGAACAGCTCTCCCCTGCCGACGAGCAGGGACGCTTCGTTTACCTCATCGAGTTCACCCAGCCAGGCATGCTGGAGCGTCAGCAGCGCCCCGCCGGTGAGTCTTTTGATCCGAACACGTCGGAAGCAAAGGCGATCCAGGCACAGATCATGGCGGAACAAGCTGCGCAGGTGCAGGCGATGGATTCGGCCCTTGGCCGCTCCGTCAGCCCCAGTCACTACTATTTGGCGACGCATAGCGGTATCGCTGCGCGGCTCACCCCGGCAGAGGCGGATAGAGTTCGCGGCCTCGAAGGCGTGAAATCCGTGGAACGCGAGCGTGTCTATCAACTCGACACCTTCCGCGGGCCTGAGTTCATCGGAGCCGGCAGCATCTGGAACGGCAGCGCTTCTCCTACTGGCATCGGCACCCGTGGCCAGGGCATCGTGGTCGGTGTGCTCGACACCGGCATCGTTCAGACGCATCCCTCGTTCGCGAATGATGCCAGCTGCGGTCATGGCCAGTCAGGCGCACCGAACAAGCTCATCAGCGCTCTGGATTGCTCCTCTGCGACGGGTCCCGGCGGCCTTTGCAACGGCCCGAATCCTAACGACACAAACGGCCACGGCTCCCACACTGCCAGCACCGCTGCCGGGAACCTGGTCGGTCCTGGTGCCGTTCCGGCCCCGAACCCGGGTCTCGGCCCGATCTCGGGTGTCGCACCGTGCGCGAACATCCGTGCTTATAAAGTTTGCCCGACGAACTGCCCTGGCGCAGATATCCAGGCCGGCATGAACAGCATCCTGCTGCACGGCGATGTGAAGGTGATGAACTTCTCGATCTCCGGCGGTAACAACCCCTGGAACGATAACGACCGCCGGAAGCTGGACCTCGTTGACGCCAATGTCCTCGTCGCCGCCTCAGCAGGTAACACCAGCGCGACCATTCCTACGACGGTGGGCAATGTGGCTCACCTCGGCCCCTGGGTGATGACCGTCGCCGCTTCCACTCGTGACGGTGACTTCAGCGGACGAGTCTCTGCAGTTGGCGGCCCGCCTGCCACTCAGAACATCACAGCTAGTCGCGGGAGCGATTCACCTGTAGGGAACCCACTGAG
>JACCZQ010000169.1 GCA_013695905.1 Chthoniobacterales bacterium | reverse complement strand
GGCGCTGATCTCCGCGTCGATGTCCGCGGCCGTCAGCTTGTCTGTTCCACGTTGCGCAGCCTGGCGGCGGATTTCACTGACTGCTCGTCGGGCGCGGGCGCGAATTTGTTCCTGCAGGTCATCGAGCAGAGTCGCGTCACTGGTGGGGAGCAGGATGCCGCGCGGCTTGCCATCCTTGGTGATCACCACGCTCCCCTCCGTCTCCAGGAGCTTCCACACCTTGGCCGGGCTGGCGACGAGATCGCGTGACGGAATCATCTTCATTGCACAACAATTGTATGTGGACCCGTGGTGCGATTCAAGCCACCGCCACCCGCAGGCTTGCGGCAGCAGGTAATCCCCGCTAAGAAGGCTCCGGATGATCGATTACATCCAGAAAGGCGGCCTCCTCATGTGGCCGATCCTTGTCTGCAGCATTATCTCGATCGCTGTCTTTGCGGAACGGCTGCTCTATTTCCATCGCGCCACGATCCATGTCGCCGAATTCCTGCAGGGACTCTCCAACCTCATCACGCGCCGGAATTTCGCCGAGGCACTGCATGAATCCGCCGGCACGCCCGGGCCGGTCGCGCGCGTGATCCATGCCGCGATCATCCGGCATGATTCGCCACGCTCGGAGCTGCGCGAGATCGTGCAGGAAGCAGGGCAACTCGAAGTGCCGAAGCTGGAGCGGTATCTCGGCGTCCTGGCGACGATCGCGTTTCTGACGCCGCTGCTGGGTTTGCTCGGAACGGTTGCGGGAATGATCGAAGCGTTCGGGACGATCGCAGCGAATGGCGGCTTTGCGACGGTGACGGAGCTTTCCAGTGGCGTTTACAAGAGCCTCCTTTCGACGGCGGCCGGCCTCGTCGTGGCGACGCCGACCTTTGTCGCCTACAGCTATCTCTCCTCGCGCGTGAACACCATCATGCACGAGATGGAACGCGCCGGCATCGAGGTGGTGCACCTGCTCACCGATCGCGAGCGGAGCGGCGATATCATCACGTTTCGCCCGCGTGAGGCGGCGGTAAAGCGTGAATAGTGACTGGTGATCGGTGAATGGTAACGCGCGCTTGCGACCATTCCCCAGTCACGGATCACCATTCTTCACAGGAATGACCGGATGAAGCTGGCGCGCACGAAAGAATACCACTTCGGCTGGCTCGGCGTGGTCGCGATCCTGGACGTCGTCTTCCTGCTGATCTTCTTCCTGTTGCTGAGCTCGAATTTCATCCTGCAGCCCGGCATCCACGTCTCGCTGCCGCTCTCTCGTTTCACCCTCGGCCCGCAGGTAAATCCGCAGATCATCAGCATCACGGGCGGTGCGGCACCGGCGATTTATTTCCGCGATCAAAGGGTGACGCTGGAGCAGCTGGGGCCATTACTCGAGGCGGCGAAAAAGGAGAACCGCCCCGTCATCATCAAAGCCGACCGCTTCACGCCCTACGAGGCGGTGGTGGCGGTGACCAACCTGGCGTTGGAGCATGGCATCACCTCCGTGTCGCTGGCGACCGCACCGGCCCCATGAGCACGCCAGCTGCCACGCCGACCGGCTACGTGCCGATCTTTGACTGGGATGCGCCCTCCGGCCGGAAGGTGCTGCTCGGCAGCCTCATTGTCGCCTCGACGGTTCTGCACGCGCTCTGTTTTTATCTTTTCCAGATCATTTACCCGCCGACCGTCGCTCTGCTGCCGCCGCCGGCGCGGGTGAGCATCATCAATGGGGAGACGGAGGAAGGGCGCCTGTTGCTGCGGTGGATTGAAGCGGAGGATCCGGCCCTCGCCTCCACCACCCAGCGTCCACCCGATGCGCAGCTCGCCCCGCCTTCGCCACGCCATGTGCCGTCGTATCACGCGCGGCAGCCGGTGTTGAAGGAGCCGCCGCGGCCTCTGCCCGATCTGCGTGTGCCCAGCCCCCAGCCTCCCGCTGCGGTTCCCCTGCCCCGCACGGCCGCGCCCACGCCTGCACTGGTCGCGCCGACGACGCTTACCTTCGCGATGGAGCCGGAGGCAATGGGCGCGCCGAGCATTCCCGCGTTGCAGTTCACCGCCTCGACGAAGGAACTGCCCGTCGCCGCGCTTTTCCGGGTGGCGATTGGGCCCGGCGGTGAGGTGCGCCATTGTTTCCTCCAGCAATCATCCGGCGACGCCGCGCTCGATGATCAGGCGCGGCGGCATATTCTGCTCTGCCGATTTCCGGTGATCGGCCGGCGACAGACCACCGGCCAGGCGGCTCAAACTGGCGACAGGAGTGTCGCCACTCCGCTGCTCTGGGGCATCGCGATGGTGCAGTGGGGCAGCGACATCAACGCACCCGGCAGCGATGCCGTCCCCACCTCTCCCGTGCCGTGATCCGCGTCAGCCTGGCCGCTCTGGTCACCATCTACCTGCTGGTTTTCCTTGCGGCAGTTTTCCTCCTCTGGATATTCGGGGAGTGGAATCGCCGGCGGCGCGAAAGCCGCGCGCTGCGTTATCGGCTGCGCTGTGTGATTTGCGCACTCGAGTTCGAAGACCGAACCGCCATACTGCTCCCGAAGTGTCCACGGTGCGGGAGCCTCAACGAACGATTTAGACCGGAACAAATTTAGATATGGGAATGTGGATTGGCCGCAATCGGAAAGCTCGCGTCTCTTATGGCTTCGATGAAATCGCGCTCGTGCCCGGGCGGATTACCATCAATCCGAACGAGGTGAACACCACCTGGAAGCTGCCCCGGCGCGATCAGGAGCCGCTGGAGTTCGAGATCCCGATCCTGGCCAGCGCCATGGACGGGGTGGTGAATGTCAATTTCGCCATCCAGATGAGCAAACTCGGCGGCCTCGCCGTGCTCAACCTCGAGGGAGTGCAGACCCGCTACAAGAATCCCGACGAAGTGCTACAGAAGATCGTCGAGACCGACAAATCGGAAGTGACGGGGTTGCTGCAGAAGATCTACACCGAGCCGGTCCAGGAGGAGTTAATCGCGGCGCGGGTGCGACAACTCAAAGACGCGGGAGCCATCGCCGCCGTCAGTTCCATCCCGCAAAAGGCGGAGCGCTTCGGCGCGATCGCACAGGAAGCCGGCGCGGATGTTTTCGTCATTCAAAGCACGGTCTCGACCGTGGAGCATATCTCGACCGAGTATGAGTCGCTCGATCTGCGGAAGTTCTGCCAGAACATGCGCATCCCGGTGATCGTAGGGAACACCGTCACCTACGAGGTGACGCTCGCGATCATGGAATGCGGACCGGCGGGGGTGCTCATCGGGGTGGGACCGGGCGCCGCCTGTACCTCGCGCGGGGTGCTGGGCCTGGGCGTGCCGCAGGTCACCGCTACGGTGGATTGCGCGGCCGCGCGCGATGCTTACTTCAAGAAAAGCTCACGCTACGTGCC
>JACCZQ010000130.1 GCA_013695905.1 Chthoniobacterales bacterium | reverse complement strand
GATGCGGACGTGAAAGCCTTTGCCGCCGAAACCGTCCCGACACTGAAACATCACCTGCAAATGATTCGCGAGATGGCGAAGCGAATGAATGTGTCGGCAAAGTAGATCACAGTTCACGCGGAAACTTTTTAGAGAGCGAAACTAAACGTCGACTCATCGTCGGTAGCCTCAGCGGGCAGAAGAAAGCGAAAATTATGACAACAACAACGATGGACGCAGACAACCACGTGGTTCCCGGCCACACGCTCGAAAACATTGGCGCCGCGGTAATTCGATATGGATTAGTGGCGGTTTTGCTTTGGGTTGGGCTCCTGAAGTTTACCGCCTTTGAGGCAGAGGCTATCCAAGGCTTGGTCGCCAACTCACCGTTCATGTCGTGGGCCTATAGCGTGATGAGTGTGCGCGGTTTTTCTGCCGTCATTGGCAGCATCGAAATCTTGCTGGGCGTTTTGATTGCGCTTCGCCTGGTCGCTCCGAGGCTCTCAGCCTTTGGCAGCATCGGCGCGATCATCATGTTCGTCACAACCTTGAGCTTTCTTCTCACCACGCCGGGCGTTTGGCAACCTGGCTACGGCTTTCCTTCTTTGTCGCCGATGCCCGGGCAGTTTATCGCAAAAGATTTGCTCTTTTTAGGCGCCGCGCTTTGGACCGCCGGTGAAGCGTTGCGCGCTTCTGCCCGGAATGACTCCGTGGGCTCTCGAGGGTAGCGGTAGGTCAAACGCGCGCGGGCGTTGACCAATCAACGGCCGCCCTTGCGCAGCTGGAGATCGAAGATATCCGGCCGGCTGTAGTGGCCGGAGACGTCGAGCGTCATTTTCTCGCGATCGACCGCATCGAGGTCGAGTTCGGCCATCACGATCGTTTCCTTCTCGTAAACCGGTTCGACAATATATTTCCCGTCAGGTCCGATGATGGCGCTGCCGCCGCGCAGGAGAAAATCGTCCGGCTGAGCGACGAGCTCCGGACTTGCGCGAAGTCCCGCCGGTAAATCTTTCACGTGCATCACGAGGCCCGCCGCGAGCACGAAACACCGCGCTTCGAACGCGTAATGGCGGCTCGCGATCTGATGCATCTCGTGCACCGTCGGCCAGACCGCGACATGAATGTGTTCGCCGGAATTATGCATCGCCTGCCGCGCCAGCGGCATCCAGTGTTCCCAGCAGATCAAACCGCCCACCCGACCGCTCGGCGTCTCCACGGATTCAAGGCCGCCGCCGTCGCCCTGTCCCCAGACGAGCCGTTCGGTGTAAGTCGGCACCAACTTGCGATGATGGTTCGCGAGTGTGCCGTCGGGCGTGAACGTCAGAAGACTGTTGTAGAGCGTGCCGTTCCCCGGACCGGTCTCGACTCGCTCGTTCACGCCGATCACGAGCGTGAGCTGGTGATCGGCGGCGAGTTGGCCGAGCAATTTCGTTTCCTTTCCCGGCACGACGACGCTGTTCTGCCGCAGGCGCGCGAACACTTCTTTGCTCGGCGCGTGATCCCAGAGCGCCGCATCAGAACAATAGTCGAGCCAGGCCGGATAGCCGGGCAGCCACGTCTCGCCGAACGTGACGACCCGCGCTCCCTTTCGCGCCGCCTCCTCGGTCAGCGTGATCGTCTTCGCCACCGTCGCCGGCAGGTCTAGGAATACGGGAGAATGCTGAATGATGGCGACGGAGATTTGGTCGGGCATATGCTTCAAGCTAATCGAAGAATCGTCTGCCGTTCATTCTTAGAGCCTGTCATGAACTTTGGCCGCTCCGTGAACCGGCGTGGAGGTGGTGTGTCCCGGAGGGACACTGGAAATTAGCCGGTGGTGAAGCGAGCGCAGCGAGCGGCAACCACCGGAACAATATGCAATTCGAATGCGCCCTGGCGGGGCGCTGGACCGCCAATAGCCCGCTCTCCGCCGCCCCCTCCGGGGCGGAATCCTTTGTTGGTGCGGGTTCCGGTGGTTTCGCTTCGCTTCACCACCGGCTAATTTCCACGACGCCTCCGGCGTCAAAAGTGCATGACACGCTCTAGAGCGAGACACGGTTCGACAGGCAGCGCACGCTTTTGAACTCATCCGTGTGCGTTGCGGAAATTGAACCGTATCAATGCGAGCGTCGTTGAGGCTAAGGTCGAGCATGCGCGGCGAGTATGATGCGGTTGTCGTCGGCTCCGGGCCGAACGGGCTCGCCGCGGCGATCACACTCGCGCAGGCCGGGTGCTCGGTCCTTGTCCTGGAAGCGAACGACACGATTGGAGGTGGCACACGCTCGGCGGAGCTGACGCTGCCCGGCTTTGTGCATGATGTTTGTTCGGCGATTCACCCGCTCGGCGCAGGTTCACCATTCTTCAAAAGCTTGCCGCTGGAACGCTTCGGGCTCGAATGGATCCATCCGGAGATCGCGCTCGCGCATCCGCTGGATGACGGAAGCGCCGCATGTCTGCGCCGCGACGTTGGAGAGACGGCGAATGGTTTGCGAGACGATGGATACCGCAAGCTCATGCTGCCGCTGGTGCGGAGCTGGCCCGCTCTCGCGGAAGAATTTCTGCAGCCTGTGCTTCATCTTCCCCGGCACCCGTTTTCGCTCACGCGTTTCGGAGCTTCCGCGCTTTGTCCGGCCACTGTGCTCGCCCGGCTGCGTCTCAAACGCGAAGCCTCACGCGCGCTCTTCGCCGGGATGGCCGCGCATTCGTTTTTGCCGCTCGAAACCCTCAGCTCTGCCGCGATCGGGCTGGTGCTCGGAATGGCAGGACACGCGGTCGGCTGGCCGTTGCCGCGCGGCGGTTCGCAAGCCATCGCGAACGCGCTCGCAGGATACCTGCGCGAGCTCGGCGGCGAGATCGAAGTCAATCGCCGCATCGACAATCTCGAGCAACTTCCGAAGTCCCGCGCCATTGTGCTCGATGTGACGCCCTGGCAATTCGTCCGCATGGCAGCCAGCAGATTGCCGTCGCGTTATCGGCGTCGGCTCGATCGTTTCCGCCACGCGCCCGGGGTTTGCAAAATCGACTACGCGCTCTCCGCTCCCATTCCGTGGGGCGCGGATGAATGCCGGCGCGCCGGCACGGTGCATATAGGCGGCACGCTCGCCGAGATCGCGGCCGGCGAACGCGAAGTGGCAGCGGGCCGGCATCCTGAATGCCCGTTTGTGCTCGTCGCGCAACAGAGCCTCTTCGATGAAACGCGTGCGCCGCGAGGCCAGCACACGCTGTGGGCCTACTGCCATGTCCCGCACGGCTCGACCGTGGATATGAGCGAGCGCATCGAGCAGCAGATCGAACGCTTCGCGCCGGGTTTTCGTGATTGCATTCTGGCGCGGCACATGGCCCGCGCGTCTGAGCTCGAGAAGACGAACGCCAACCTCATCGGCGGCGACATTAGTGGCGGCGCGGCGAACCTCGCGCAGATCGTCGCGCGGCCAGTCTTCAGCGCGACGCCTTACCGCACGCCGCTCGCGGGCGTTTACCTTTGCTCATCGTCGACCCCGCCCGGCGGGGGCGTGCATGGAATGTGCGGCTATCACGCCGCGCGCGCGGCGTTACGCGAGTTGTAGCCGCAGCTTACCCCCAGCCGGGATCGCCAAACCCGCCGACAACTCTATTCGTCGCTCGTGTCTGTTTCCGGGCGAAGGATCGCACGCGCGATTTCGAGAATCGCCGCCTCGAC
>JACCZQ010000114.1 GCA_013695905.1 Chthoniobacterales bacterium | reverse complement strand
GTGGCGAGGGCGCCTTTGGCCAGGATTCTTCTCCATTTCACGACCGGCCGGTACTCGGGCTGGAAGCGGACCATCCGCCAGGCCAGCTCGACCAGGGCGGCGCGCAGCCGCGGGTTGCCGTGCTTGGTCACGCAGGTTTGGAGACGGGTCTGGCCGCTCGAGTGTTCGCCCGGGCAGAGGCCGGTGTAGCTCCCGATCTGCCGCCGGTTGGCGAAGCGCTCCCAGGAGCAGACTTCCCGGTCGAGCACCACGCTGGTCAGGGCGCCCAGGCCGCGGGGCTGGTCGGGCGCGGCGGCGGCCTGCAACTGCACGGTGAGGGCCCGGATCTGCGCTTCGAGCGCCAGGAGGAGCGGCTGGGTGTGGCCGAGCAGTTCCTTCAGCCAGGCCGGGACCGCAAGGGTGGTGAAGGCGCGCGCCTTCCACCATTTGTTGACCGGCTCGCAGCCGTGATTGACCAGCAGACTGCGGCCGTGCGCTTCGAGCTGCTTGCGCGTCCGGACCAGCTGTTCGCGCTGCCGGTGCAGGGCGCGGGCTTGCTCTTCCGCTTCCCTCGGCACCCGCACCACGGCCAGCTCTTCCTTATTTCCCTCGACATAGCGACTCAGCTTCAGGCAAAGGGTGCGGGCATCGCGCCCGTCGGTCTTCACCCGCTGCTGGCGTTCGTCCAGCTTCTGCGGGCAGACCACCAGGCAGTTGAACCCGCGCGCAGTCAGGGCCCGTTGCAAGCCGAACCCGAAACCGCACGCTTCGTAGACGGCGTGGAGCTGGACGCCGGGATGTTTCGCTCTCAGCTTCGCCGCCCAGACCAGGAAAGCCTCTTTGCTGAAACGCTGCGGCGGCTTGGGATTGCTCCCGCCTTCCTGCAGCACCACCACGTAGAACGCCTGGTGGACATCGATTCCGAGCTTGATCGTGCTCGGGCGGTCATTAAACTGACCGCGGGTTCCCTCGGGTGAGGACAACTCTGAGTTCAACTCATTTTTCATATTGTCGGGTGTCGGTTCAATCCCCCGCACCCGGCAACTCCTTACATGTCATCTAAGCGTCCGCGAGCGCGCGGACAGTAGTGGAGAACACAGTCAGTGTGCTTTCCCAACAGCACAGCACCGGAGGTGCGACGGAATAAAGCCCGGAGCGACGCGAAGCAGAGCTCCGGGACCGCCGCACGCTAAAAACGTCAAACCCCCGAAGGGGGTGACGGAAGGACGCGACTCGCGTTTGCACCGCGTGTGCGTAGCGCGTTCCGTCGCCCCCTCCGGGGGCTTGGTCTCTCAACGTGGTGGACTTCCCGGAGTTCCGCTGACGCTCCACTCCGGGCTTTATTCCGTCGCACCTTCGGTGCTGTGGATCACAGTGGACGTTTACTCGGCGGCGAGTTCCCGCAGCGTCCGCATGTTCTCCACGTCCTCGATCAGCTCCTTGCCTTTCGGCGTTTCCAACACCTTCGGGATTTTTCGGAAACGCCGGTCGCGCATGATAAAGCGGAACGCAGCAGGGCCGATCTTCCCCTTCCCGATGTGCTCGTGCCGATCCACGCGTGAGCCGCGCGCCGTTTTCGAGTCGTTGAGGTGCAACGCCACCAGCCGCTCGAGCCCGACCTTCCGGTCGAACTCCGCGAACATCTTCTTCGTGCCCGCTTCGGTGCTGATGTCGTAGCCGGCGGCGAAGACGTGCGCCGTATCGAGACAAACACGGAGCCGCTCCGGTTCCTGCACGTTCTCAATGATGGTGGCGAGCTGTTCGAAGGTGCAACCGAGACAAGAGCCCTGTCCGGCGGTGGTTTCCAGCGCGAGGCGGGCTTTGGTTTTCTTAGGCAGACAGGCGTGCACCGCATCGATGGAGGCGATGATCTTCTCCAGCCCGGCGTCTTCGCCCGCGCCGAGATGTGCGCCCGGATGGAGCACCAGAAACGGCAGCTCCAGTTGATCGGCACGGATGAGTTCCTCCGTCAGCGCCCGGAGCGAGTTGGTGTGAAACTGCGGATTCGTCGCCGCGAGATTGATCAGGTAATTCGCATGCGCAAAAGCGGCGCTGAGCTGCTTCCGCTGCGCATGTTGGAGGAACGCGGTGATCTCCGCCTGCTCCAGCGGCTTCGCGAACCACTGCATGTTGTTCTTCACGAAGATTTGCATGGCAGTGCATTCGATCGAGCACGACCGCTCGATGGCCCGGTGCACGCCACCACCGATCGACATATGAGCGCCGAGGAGCAGCTTTGTCATTTCGACCGAAGCGTAGCGGAGTGGAGAAATCTCTTATCAACTTCTGCTGCGCCGCGCCTTGGATCGCCGAGACGGAAGAGAATTAAAAGAGATGTCTTCCTTCGACTCTGCTCAGGACAAGCTTCGCTCGACATGACAAGGAGGGCAGCTGGATGGCAGAGAGGACCAGCAGGTTCAGAAATTTTTCGGCCGCCATGTCGGCTTCGCGAGACTGCCTTCACCCTTATACTCGAACAGCTGATAGACCGGCGTGAGCAATGCACCTGCGCCGCGCGCGTCGATGCGGAGGTCGAAGTCCAATTTGTCGTCGAGAAAATGAATGTCCCCGTGGCCGCGCATGCCGAACAGTTTCCCTGAGACTTTGAAGTCGTCGGTGTGGATCACTCCGTCAGCCACCGTGAAGGTGGCGGCCGCCTGCTTCGCGACGCTGTAGCCGGCGCCAGGGATCACCGCCGAGATCAAGCCGGAAAGCGGCCCGAACACCGGAATCGCGAACACATTACCATTCGACACGCGCATGCTGCCGGTGCCGGTCATCGTGCGGGTGTCGTCATTCCGCACCGCAAATTCATACCGGCCGGCGAGCTGCCCCTGCGCGGTTTTGTATTTGAAATAAAGATCGGTCAGGCGCGGGAAATCCACTCCGTCCAGCGCGATCGAGGCGGTGTAGTGATCGTCCGGCTTCGCGGTGTGAATGTCGGCTGTGCCGCGCACGCTCCCGCCGAAGAGCGTGCCGTTGGTTCCCAGCAGCTGCACGCGATCGTCGGTGATGAGGAGTTGCCCCGCCGCCCGGTCGAACGGCAGCACCTGGCCGAGAAAAACGTAATCCATCCCGGCCGGCGCATCGATGCCGATCTCCAGCTGCGTCTCGCGTCGCCCACGGAAGGTGACGACGCCATTCGCCACCAGGTGCGGGGGGCTGCGGAACCGGTATGGCGCCACGACCCGGAACAGCTTCGGCTCGATCCAATAAATCGCCTCCGCGGGCGACAACGATGTGCGCACATTTTCCACCCGCACCTCGTGCCGCGCGAAGTCATACGTGAACGAGCCGGTGCCGATCCCCTCCGGCCGCACCACGCGCAGATCGGTGAACGTCACCGCGCCGTCCTGCAGCTGCACGGCAGCGGTGGCGTTGTTCATCCAGACGCCGCGGAATCTCGTCCGCGGGAGCGCGATCGATCCTTCGCCGGTCCAGCTCCGCGGAGCGCGCGAGGTGCCTTGCAGCGTGAGCCGGATCGCGGGCGAGCGTGGCCATTCCCATTCGCCCAGAAACTTCTGCGGACCCGGCGGCAGGAGCGGGCGCAGGACCGCGGGATTCATCGTGCTGTCGAAGCTGGCGCGAAACACCTCCGGCCCCTCGAGCAAGTCGGCCACCAGGTCGCCGGTGGCGTGCCGCACCCGCACATTGCGCAACATCGTGCGCGCGCCGTCCCACGAGAAATCCGCGGTCAGATTGAGAAACGGCACGGCGCGAAAGGTGAAGCCGCCCACTTCCACGCGGCCGAGGGCGCTCCGCTTCGGCTCCGCGGCGGAAAAACTCGCAGAGCCGGAGAGCTCCACCAGCGGCGGGGTGGCGAAGGTGGCGTCGTGCAGGAAATGGCCAGAGCCGACGGCCTCCAGGAATTGCTTCGCCTCGATGGTGCTGCGGACCTGGAACTCTGCGTTCCCGGCCGGGACATTCCAGCTGGCGCGGCCCGCGAAGCCGCCGCTCCCGTCGCTCCACTCCAGCTGCCGGAGGTGCAGCGTGCGCTCGGACCAATCGCCCGAGGCGACGAGATTCCTCATCTCGTAGGCTCCGCGCTGCAGCAGCTCGCCGCGGAGAGTCGCCTCCACGTGGGCGTGCTCCATCTCAGCGAGGTCGCCGGAGAATTTTATCTGCAACGAGGGCGGCTCATCCGGGAAACGGAACTGGTTCAGCTCCATCGCGACGCGCTGGAGCAGCTCCATGCGCTGGCGCCATTCTGCTTCAGTGACGACGCGGGATGGTTTGTAATCGGCGCGCTTGATCAGCTGACCCGTGGCGGAGATGCGCACGCCATGGAAGGAACCCTCGGCCTGCCGGATGAAGATTTGCTCCGGCGGGAAGTAGATGTGCGCGCGGAATTGCTTCAGCTGCGCGACCGGCGCCCGCGGATCGCCGGAGATGTTCGGAAAAGTCACGTCCGCATCGCGGATATCGAGCGCGTTCAGGAACGGCTGCCGATGCAGGAGCGCGGCGTAGTTGATATCGAGCGAGACTTCGCTGATGACGGCGATGGGATGATCGCGATTTTTGAAGTCGTAGATGCGGACGTCCTGCGCCACGAGCCCGCGGAAGGGATCGAGCGTGAGGCGGCGCACGGAAGCTTCCACGCCGCGTTTCCGGAGTTCTTCGGCGACAGTGGTGCGCCACTGGCGGCCGAAGCCTTTGTTCGCCAGGTACCACGCGCCCCAGCCGAAGAACACGAGCAGCGCGATGAGGAGCAGGCGCAATCCGGAGGCGCGCAGCTGCCGTTGCCAGGTCCAGCGGCGATAGCGCGATTTCGCCGGCCGCGGCGGACGCGGGGGATCGAGCAGGATCGGCGGCATGCGATTCAGTCGCGCGACGTGCTGCGGATTTCAAGCTGGCGCGCTGTAGCGGCGGTCATTCCTCGCGTAGGGTGCGCGGCAAGATGAGCATCTCCGATCTCCCGGCGTTAAATGCGACGCTGAACGGCATCAGCACGATTTTTATCGCGGCGGGTTGGTACCTGATCCGGCGCGGCTACTGGCGGCAACACATCGCCTGCATGGTGACGGCGCTGTTCACTTCCACGCTCTTTCTCGCGTCGTACCTCACCTATCACTACGCGCGCGGCGGGCAGGCGACGCTGTTCTCAGGGGAAGGGATCGTGCGGCCGATCTACTTCACGATCCTGATTTCGCACATCCTGCTGGCGTTCATCATTCTGCCGCTGGTGATCACGACGCTGGTGCCGGTATTTCGTCGCCGGTGGAGCAAACACGCGCGGCTCGGGCGTTGGACGATGCCGGTATGGCTGTATGTCTCGGTGACGGGAGTGCTGGTTTACCTGATGTTGTACCGGTGGTTTCCGGCCGCGGGATGATCCCCTTTTCCTGCTCTTGCTCCTAGCCACCCCGAGCTAAAGGAGCAGGATCAAGATCAGGATCAGGAGCAGGAGGTCGCTGCGCTTCGCGAAGCCGCTAGTCTTGCGCATCGCTCACTGATGATGTTTGATCAAGCCGGCAGAGGGGGCGGAGAGGCAGCAAAAAAACACTGAGCTTATGGTCACGATTGCGACGTTCAATGAAGTCGGGAAGGCCAGGCACCTGAAGACCCGCCTGGCAGAGGCAGGCGTGAAGGCCGATGTGCACAACGAGGCGCAAATGCAGGTCGCCATGCTCTCGAAGCCGCAGGCGAACGCCAAGGTGCTGGTGGACGAAAAGGACTTCCAGGCCGCGCACCAGCTCATGGTGGAATGGGAAGCGTCCGACCCGGAGATCGGCTCCGCGATTCGTTGTCCGCAATGTCAATCGCCGCGCGTCGTCTATCCGCAGCTCGCGCGGAAGTTTCCGTTCGTGCCGGGATTGGCGGCGATCCTGTTCGCGCTCGGAGTTTTCGAGAAGGAATTCTATTGCGAGGATTGCCACCTCACCTGGACGAAGGACCGGCAGGGGTAATCTCGCAGCCGGAACGGTGTGTCCGGCTCGTTAGTGGGACGCTGCGGCTCTCGCGGCTGGCGGCGCCGGAGAAATTTAAGTTTCGCGCACTCGCTCCATGAAATGGCTTTTCGCTCTCCTCCTCGCGGTGGTGATTTTCGGTAGCGCCGCGTTTTTCGGCTACCACATCTTCGTCAAGCCGGAGATGGTGGTGCGCGCGGAACAGCGCGGCGAGTTTGTCGAGGAGGAGCGGCCCGATGTGAGCTTGCCGGAGTTTGAGGCCGCGGCGAAGCTCCGCCAGGAAGGGAGTCTCACCGAGGCGCGCCAGGCGCTCACCCAGTTCCTCGTCAAGTATCCGCAGGGCCAGCGCTCCGAGCAGGCGAAGGACCTGCTCGGCGACGTCAATATCGACATTCTGCTCTCGAAATATCCGTCCCCGGAAAAAAAGGAGTACGTGGTCAGGAGCGGCGACGTGCTGGCGCGGGTGGCGAACCGCATGAAGACCACACCGGAGCTGATCATGCGGACAAACAATCTCAGCGGCACGATGCTGCGGATTGGCGATCGGCTCCTGATTTCGCAGCCGGAGTTCTCGCTCTTTATCCAGCGGAAGGAGCAGCGCGTGGTGCTGCTCGATAAAGGGCAATTCTTCAAACGCTACCGGGTGTTGAACGTGAAGCTCGGCCCGAAGCAGTCGCCGCGGATCACCACCCGCGTGGCGGAGACCTTCGCCTGGCGCGATGGGCAACGCGTCGGCTTCGGCACGAAGGAATACATCGGCAGCCTCCGGTGGATCCGACTAGCCGCCCCCGGTTACTATTTGTACCCCGAGCCGACCGCCGCCGAGCCGAAACCCGGTGGCGTGCCCCCGCCCCCGACCGGGCTCGGCATGGTGGCGGGCGACGTGGAGGAGCTGAGCGGCCTTGTTAATAGCAAGACCCCTGTCACCATTACGGATTGATCCGATGGAAGTTCAGCCGCTCGAGTTTGAAAAGCCGATCCTGGAGCTGCAGCGCCGCCTGCAGGATCTGAAAAGTCATTCGCACGAGCACGACCTCGACTTCGAACGCGAGGTGGAATCGATGGAATTGAAGATCCGCGAGACGCGCCGCGATATTTACGAAAATCTCACCGCGTGGCAGCATGTGCAGATCGCCCGTCACATCCAACGCCCCTTTGCGCTCGATTACGTCACGCGCTGCTTCAGCGAGTGGGTGGAGCTGCACGGCGACCGCGTCTTCGGCGACGACAAGGCGATGCCGTGCGGGCTGGCGAAAATTGGCACCCGCCATTGCGCTGTCATCACGCAGCAGAAAGGCCGCGACACGAAGGAAAACGTGAAGCGAAATTTCGGCTGCGCCTATCCGGAAGGTTATCGCAAGGCGCTTCGCCTCATGAAAATGGCGGAGAAGTTTGATCTGCCGGTGATCTGTCTCATTGACACCCCGGGCGCTTACCCCGGCATCGGATCCGAAGAGCGGCACATCGCGGAAGCGATCGCGGTGAACCTCCGCGAAATGATGAACCTGCGGGTGCCGATCCTCGCCGTCGTCATCGGGGAAGGTGGCTCCGGCGGTGCCCTCGGGATCGGTGTCGCCGATCGCGTCATGATTCTCGAGAACGCCTACTACTCCGTCATCAGCCCGGAGGCGTGCTCCGCGATTTTGTGGAAGGATCGCCGGCACGCTCCTGAGGCAGCCGAAGCCTTGAAGCTGACCGCAGATGATTTGATGCGGCTCGGCGTGGTCGATGAAGTGGTGCAGGAGCCGGAAGGCGGCGCGCATCGCGACCATGACCTGGCGGCGGCGCATCTCGGCAGCGCGTTACGGCGGAACCTGGAGCGGTTCACCGCGATGAGCACCGAGGAGCTGTTGAAACATCGCTACGAAAAATTCCGGAAGCTCGGCAACTTCGCCGAAGGCACAAAGTCCCGCCGAGCCGCCGGAGCGCAGAGCTAAACCAGCTAACGGAATGCAGACCTAAGCCGCCCGGCGGACTGCAGAGCGAGCAGGCGAGCGCCACCTCCAGCGCCCGAAGGGCGCGACGGAATGTAGCCCGGAGCGAAGCAAAGCGGAGCTCCGGGTAATGCAAGGTTTGTAAGGATGTGCAGCCCCGGAGGGGCGACGGAAGTCTGCCATCGATGACGGTTATGGCATCGCGATTTTCCGTCACCCGTTTCACGGGTTTGGCCTCTCGGCTGGTCGTCGTCATACCCGGAGTTCCGCTGCACTCCGGGCTCTATTCCGTCGCACCTCCGGTGCTTTTGGCAGCGGCGAGCGAGAAGATACGGGTTTGCACTCGCGTTGTTCTTTGCCCCTTTACTGATTGCGCAACGCCACCATCGTTCTTCGCCCGCGCTACTGATACCGTAGCGCCACCATCGGATCGATCCGCGTCGCCCGCAGCGCCGGGATGAAGCTCGCCAGTGCGGCGACGCCGATCAGCACCGCCGAGATCGTCGCGAACGTCACCGGATCGATCGCGCTGACACCGTAGAGCAGGCTTTCCATCACTCGGGTGAGCACCAGCGCCAACGCGACGCTCGTCCGCTCCGGGAGCAGCGTCAGCGCACCACCGGCGACAGCAGCTCCGCCGCGAGCGCGGCAAATTGATCCAGCTCGAGCGATTGCCGGCCGTCCGAGAGCGCCCGCTCGGGCTCGGGATGGAATTCCAGCATCGCGCCATTTGCTCCCACCGCGCGGGCGGCGCGGGCCAGCGGCGCGACCCATTCACGCCGGCCCGCGGCGTGGCTGGGATCCACGATGATCGGCAGATGGGTGCGCTCCCGCAGCACGGGGACCGCGGAAAGATCAAGTGTGTTGCGGGTGGCGGTCTCGAAGGTGCGGATACCGCGCTCACACAGAATGACGCGCGGGTTTCCCTCGCTCATGATGTACTCGGCAGCTGCCAGCCATTCATCGATGGAAGCCATCAGTCCGCGCTTTAACACCACCGGCCGGCGCGTTTTGCCGACCGCTTTCAGGAGCGCGAAATTCTGCATGTTCCGCGCGCCGAGCTGCAGCACGTCGGCTTCCCGGGCGACCGCCTCGACATCGCCGGGATGCACCACTTCCGTAACGACAGCCAGGCCATAGGCATCGGCGGCCGCGCGGATGAGGGCAAGCCCGTCGAGCCCGAGTCCCTGAAAATCGTAGGGCGAAGTTCGCGGTTTGAAACAGCCGCCGCGGAGAAGACTGCCGCCCGCCTCGTGCAACGCCCGGGCGCAGCGGGTGATCTGTTCGTCTGACTCGACCGAGCACGGTCCGGCGATGAGGACGAAAGGCGCATCGCCTCCGATTCTCACCTTGCCGATCTCGATGACGGTGTCTTCGGCGCGATGGTGGCGCGAGCCGAGTCGGTAGGAACGATTTTCCTGCGCAGGGGTGAGGCCCGCCGCAGGTTTTGGCGCCGGCGGTGCGAGCGCCGATTCGCCGCTGCGGTTCGCGTAATCGATCTGCGTCGCAGTCCCCGCCACGCTTCGCGGATAAGAGCCGAGCACACGGACGGCTTCAGCGTGTTTGCCTAATTCGGCGAGCGCCTCCGCGACATGCGACTCGTGGAGACCGCCTTCGAAATCCATGTAAAACATGTATTGCCAGGGCCGTTCCGGGCTCGGGCGCGATTCGAGCTTGGTCAGATTCACTCCCTTGCGGGCGAGCACGTCGAGACCCTGCGCCAGAGCGCCTTTCGCATGCGCCATCGTCAGCAGCAGCGATGTCTTGTGCGGGAGCCGGGCATCGGCGGTCCGCGGTTTCCGCCCGATCACCACGAAGCGTGTATAAACCTCCCGCTGATTCGCGACGCTTCGCTTCAAAACCTGGAGCCCGTAGCGAGCGGCCGCCTCCTCACTCGCAATCGCTCCCCGGGAAAGATCGCCCGATTCGGCCACCAGCATCGCAGCGCTCGCAGTGTCTTCTTCGAACTCCACCCGGCAATCCTCCAGCGCCTCCAGAAAAGTGCTGCACTGCGCCAGCGCCTGCGGATGCGAACCGATGCGACGGATCAAGCCCAGCGGCACCTGCTCCAGGGCGAGGAGACAATGTTCCACCCGCAGAATTTCTTCCCCGATCAGGTGCAGATCGGATCGCCCGAGCAGGTCGTAGGTTTCCGTGATCGAACCGACGACCGAATTCTCGATCGGCAGAATCGCGAACTCCGCCTCGCCGTTTGTGACCGCCTCCAGCGCGGCGGGAAACGACCGGTAACCGTGATGCCGAACCGTCCGCGGAGAGGCCCCGAAGTGTGCTCGCGCGGCGGCGTGACTGTAGGATCCTTCCACCCCCTGGTAAGCGACCAGGAGCGCGCCCGTCTCCTCGCTTTGACCCTGCCGCGCTGCCTGGAACCGGACGGAGTGTTCGAGAATTCGCCGGTAAAGCGACTGGACGAAGTAGCCGTCGAGGTGTTCGGCTTCAGCCAGCTTCGCAACCCGCCCGAGCAGATCGCGCTCGCGCCCGGCATCCTGTAACGGCAGCGCAGGATCTGCTTTCAACGCCGCCACCTCCGCGACCAGACGCTGCCGCTCGGCCAGAGCCTGCACGAGTCGCTGGTCCAGTTCATCGAGTCGGGTGCGGACGGAATGTAATTCTTCGAGCATGATCGATCGGATTTTGGAACCGCGACACCGGCGGCATTCGAAGAAAACTCGAGCTGCTGCCGCGGTGCGCGTTATTGAGTAATCTTCGTTGCGGGGGGCAGACCTGCAATGAGATGAATTGCATTCCCTTCACGACAGCAACCATGGCCGATTGGATCATTCGACCCGTGCCGCAGATTCAGGCCACGCTGCAGGTGCCGGGAGACAAAAGTATCTCACATCGCGCCGTGCTGCTCGCCGCCATTAGCGACGGCACCTCGGAGATTCGGGGCTTCCTGCCGAGCGCAGATTGCATGCGAACAGTGGACGCGATGCGCGCGTTGGGCGTCACCATTCAGGTTCCCGAACCCACGACGCTCGTAGTGCAAGGATGTCGCGGCACGTTCCGGCCAGCGCCAGGCGCGATCGATTGCGGAAACTCCGGCACAACCATGCGCCTGCTCGCCGGGTTGGTTGCGGGCCAGCCAATTCACACCCGCCTCACGGGAGACCGCTCGCTTTCCACGCGACCGATGCGCCGCATCATCGAGCCACTCACGCGCATGGGCGCGACGGTGCACGCGGAAGGCCCAGACGGGCGCCCGCCCCTCATGATCGAAGGCGCTCATCTGCAGTCGATCGAGCACTCGCTCGCGACCGCCAGCGCGCAGGCTAAAAGCGCAGTGCTCCTCGCCGGACTGTTCGCGCGCGGCGTCACCACAGTGAGCGAGCCGTCGCTCAGTCGCGATCACACCGAACAAATGCTCGATCATTTCGGCGTCGCCGTGCATCGCGCCGGGCTCACCGTTTCGATCACCGGCGGACAAACTCTGCAGGCGCGCAGCTTTTCCGTGCCCGGAGACATATCGAGCGCGGCGTTCTGGTTTGTCGCAGCTGCTGCTCGCCCGGGCTCATCTTTGCTCGTGGAAAATGTCGGCCTTAACCCGACGCGGAGTGGCGTGCTCGCGGTGCTTTCGGCCATGGGAGCAGGCGTCGAGGTTGCGGTCACGGAACCGGCTACCGAGCCGAGCGGCCGTGTCCGTATCGACGGCGCCCAACTGCAAGGCACACACATCGGAGGCGATGAGATCGCGAATGTGATCGATGAACTTCCGGTCCTCGCCGTCGCGGCAGCACTTGCGCACGGTCGCACCACGATTTCCGGCGCAGGCGAATTGCGCGTCAAGGAATCCGACCGGCTCAACGCGATTGCCACAAACCTGCGTGCGCTCGGCGCGGAGGTGGAGGAGACCGGCGACGGGATGGTCATCACGGGAGGCCGGCCGCTGCATGGGGCACGGTTGCACAGCTTTGGCGATCATCGGATTGCCATGGCGTTCGCGATCGCTGGTCTGTTCGCCCACGGGGAGACAACCATCATCGACACGGATTGTGTCGCGACGTCCTACCCCGGATTCCCCGAGCAACTCTGCGCCCTCTGCGCAGCGTGAAGATCCTGTTTCTACTGATAGCGCAGCGCCACCATCGGATCGATCCGCGTCGCCCGCAGCGCCGGAATGAAGCTCGCCAGCGCGGCGACGCCGATCAGCACCGCCGAGATCGTGGCGAACGTGGTCGGATCAGTCGCGCTGACGCCGTAGAGCAGGCTTTCCATCACCCGGGTGAGCACCAGCGCCGCGACGGCGCCGATGACGACTCCGATGCCGACAAGTTTCAGCCCCTGCTGCACCGTCATCTTCAGCACATCACTCCGCTGCGCGCCGAGCGCGATGCGGATGCCGATCTCGCGCGTCCGTTGCGCCACGGTGTAGCTCATCACGCCATAGATGCCGACGGCCGCCAGCACCAGTGCGAGCACAGCGAAGACACCCAGCAGCATCGTGCTGAAGCGCTGCCGCGCGACCGCGGTGGAGACGATCTCTTCCATGGAACGGATGTCGGAGACCGGCTGATCCTTGTCGATCGACCAGACGGCGTTTCGCACCGCTGTCCCGAGGCTGAGCGGGGCCACCTTTGTGCGCACAACGAGCGCATTCGGAGCCAACGAGATCACCTGCTCGTAGTTGAGGTACATCTGCATCTTCGGCTCAGCAGCGAAGTCGTTCTGGCGCACATCCGCCACGATTCCGACGACCTCACGCCACGGACCGTCGGAAG
>JACCZQ010000076.1 GCA_013695905.1 Chthoniobacterales bacterium | reverse complement strand
GGCGTAGGCGAGGCGGTTCCGGACGCGGAAGACGGAGCCGAAGAGATTTGAACGCGGGCGCAGGTGCGCGATCTCGCGCAGGAACTCGGGCGTATGGCCTTTCTTCTGCAGCGGGTAGGTATCGTCGGAGCTGCCGACGATCGTCAGCTCATCCGCGAGGACTTCCCAGCTTTGGCCTTTCCCCTGCGACTGCACCAGTCTGCCCCGCACCTGGATGGAGGCGCCGGTATTCAGTCGCTGCACCTCGGCGTAATTCGGCAGCGCCTCCTGCGCGATGATCTGCAGGTTCTTGAGGGAGGAGCCGTCGTTCAGCTCCAGGAAGGAGAACGTCTTGGAATCGCGGCGGGTGCGCACCCAGCCCTGCACGAGGATGGAATCGCGTGCTTCGGCACTGTGGAGCGCATCTTTGACAGAGGTAGCTGCAGCCATGGCGAAGCAATGTGGCGGACTGTCTCTCCCGCACAAGGGCGAAGCGCGGGCGGCGAAGAGGGAGCAACCACGGATGACACGGATTTCACGGATGGGAATACAGCCGTTCCGGCTGTGGGGCGGGTGAGGGTCATCGGCTCCTCGGGCAACAGGGAGCGTGCTCTCCCCATCCGTGTTATCCGTGTTATCCGTGGTTGTCCTAAAGCAGCGGCCCCTGACCGTTGGTGGTCGCTGGGGTCGCCGTGTCGGAAAGCGAGAGGTAGGTGTAATCCTGCAGCCCACGCTCGTAATCGCCGAGCAGCTTCATGGCATCATTCGGCTTGAGACGGTCGCTTTTGATCGCGGCGTCCACCTGCATCTTCACCAACCGCATCAGTTCGATCTTGTCCCACTGCGTGAGCGCCAGCACCTGCCCGATGGTGCTGCCTTCGATCACCTCCTCGATGTACCAGCCGGACTCTTCGTCTGGATCGAGAAACACGTGCACTTCGGTGACGCGCCCGAAGAGGTTGTGCAGATCGCCCATGATGTCCTGGTAGGCGCCGACCATGAAGACGCCGAGGTAATACATCTCACCCGGCGTGATCCGGTGTAACGGGAGCGTCTCACGCACATCCTGGAGATCGATGAACTTGGAAATCTTCCCATCGGAGTCGCAGGTGATATCCACCATCGTCCCCTGCCGGTCGGGCGCGGTGTTCAGCCGATGGATCGGCATGATGGGGAAGAGCTGACCCAGCGCCCAATGATCGAGGAGCGACTGGAACACGGAGAAATTACAGATGTATTGATCACCCAGCGAGGTCTCCAGCTCCTTGACCTCGTCGGGGACGTAGCGGAGACCCTGATGCATGCTGACGATCTGCTCCGCCAGCTGCCAATAGACGCTCTCGATCTTCGCTTTACTGACAAGATCCAGCAGACCGAGGGAGAACATCTGCTGCGACTCTTCCTTAATCTGCTGCGCGTCGTGCAGGGTCTCACGGCGGTTGTTGCGGCGGAGCTTCGCCTGCACGTCGAGGATGTCGCGGACCAGCTTGTGATCGGCCTCCGCGGAAAGCACTTTCGGCAGGTTCGCGTTTTTCTCGATGGAGCCGAACGCTTCCACCACCAGCACCGAGTGATGCGCGACAATCGCGCGGCCGCCTTCGCTGACGATCTTCGGATGCGCGACGCCTTCGGAATCGCAGACGTCCATGATGTTCCAGACCACATCGTTCGCATACTCCTGGAGCGAGTAGTTCATCGAGCTGTCGAAGGTGGTGCGGGAGCCGTCGTAATCGACCGCCAACCCGCCGCCCACATCGAGGAAGCCGAGCTCATGCCCGAGCTGCGCCAGCTTCGCATAGTAGCGGGCGGCTTCGCGCACAGCGCGTTTGATCGTGGAGATATCCGGCACCTGCGAGCCGACGTGGAAATGCACCAGCTTCAGGCAATGCGCCATGCCTTCGGCCTTCAGCAGCTCGCTCGCGGCGACAAGGTTCGCGGTGTCCAGGCCGAACTTCGCGTTCTCTCCGCCGCTCGTGGTCCATTTGCCGGAGCCTTTGCTGTGCAGCCGCACCCGGATGCCGATGTGCGGCTCGACGCCCATCTCTTTCGCGATGCGAATTGTCTGCTGCAGCTCCTCGATTTTCTCGACGACGATGACGACCGATTTGCCGAGCCGGCGCCCGAGCATCGCAGAGCGGATGTAGGCGCGATCCTTGTAGCCGTTGCAGACGATGAGGCTCTCGAGATCTTTGTGCATCGCGAGGGCGGCGATCAGCTCCGGCTTGCTCCCCGCTTCCAGGCCGAAGTGGAATTGCTGCCCCGCGTCCACGATTTCTTCGATCACCTCGCGTAGCTGGTTCACCTTGATGGGGAACACGCCGCGAAAATCGTTTTTGTAGCCGAACTCGGCGATGGCGCTGTGGAAGGCGCGGTTGACGGACTCGACGCGGTGCCGGAGCAGGTCCTGAAAACGGATGACGAGCGGAAACCCGAGGCCGCGGGTGCGCGCCTCCTGCACCACTTCCATGATGTCGATGGAGCCGCCTCCCTCGAGCAGGGGGCGAACCTCGGCGTTGCCGGCGGGGTTAACCGTGAAGTAGCCGCTGCCCCACCCCTCGACGTTGTAGGTCTGGATAGCGGCTTCGATATCCCATTCGGGTTTGGATTTTTCGGTCACGGCGGTCGGCGCAAAGCGCATATTGAAGCAGCAGTGGGAACATGCAAGAGCGCGTCACGAATTTGTCCCGTGACCGGCTGCAGAAGCGTCCGTGCAGCTTGTCTTTCGCAGTACGACTGATACCGTTCGCGCGTGAACAAAACGGTCATCGAGGTGCAGGTGCGCGCGGTGCTGCCGACGAGCGGCGGGTGCGCTGTGTTCCTCGGGAACAATGACAAGGTGTTCATTATTTATGTCGATCAGACGGTCGGCAGCGCGATCACGATGTTCATGCGGGATGTCTCGAAAGAGCGGCCGCTGACGCACGATTTAATGGGACACCTCATGACCGCGCTCGGGGCGCACGTGGAGCGGATCATCATCAACGACCTAAAGAACGCCACCTACTACGGGCGGATGATCATCCGCGCGGAGAACGAGCTGCAGCAGAAGAAGATCATCGAGCTCGACTCTCGGCCGAGCGATTGCATCGCGATGGCGGTGCAGCAGAAGTCGCCGATCTACGTCAGCCAGGAGGTCTGGGATGAGGTGGATGACATGAGCGATGTGCTCCGGAAGATGGAGGAAGAGGGACTCAAGCCCGATGTGGAGGGGCTGGAGGAAGAGGAAGAAGACTAATGTGAGAAGTGAAAAGTGAGATGCGACGCCGGCGTGCCTTTCACATTTCACATCTCACCTCTTCCCGCTCACCCAATAAGGTCGCCGTAATGGCGGTGGGCTGCTGCGCCGTTCCTTGGAGAAACGTCCAACGCTCAACGCTCAACGTCCAACTTTTCAATTCAGAGTTGGCGTGGCGAACTGCTCATAATTGAAGCGTTGGATGTTCGATGTTCGATGTTCGATGTTCTTGCGCAGGCGCGCTCTCCTACCCCTCGCTCGGCGGCTGTCATCCCGAAGCGCGGAGACGCTGAGGGATCTCACGCCCCGGCCTGCGACGCTCGCCTCGGCTGGATGCAGGCGAACAGCGAGGATGGGAGATCCCTCGCCCTCTTCGCGGCTCGGGATGACAGTAGCGCGAGCCGTCGGTTGTGACTCCGAAGGCGGCTACCCGATCAAATCGCCGTAATGGCGGTGCGCTACTTCGCCGCAGAGCGCGAGAATCTCGCCGGGCGTTTCCAGCTGCAGCGCTTCTTCAACCAAGTGCTGGCATTCTTCGTAGGAAAGCGTTTGGACGGCGCGTTTGACCCGCGGCACCAGGGACGCGCTGACGCTGAGCTCATCCATGCCGAGGCCCAGGAGCAGCGGAACCATGACGAGATCGCCCGCCATTTCGCCGCAGACCCCGGCCCAGATCTCGTGCTTGTGCGCGGCATCGGCGACCATCTTCAAGAGGCGTAAGACGGCCGGGTGCGTCGGCTCGTAAAGGTGCGCGATGCGCTCGTTGACGCGATCGACGGCCATCGCGTACTGGATCAGGTCGTTCGTGCCGATGCTGAAGAAGTCCACCTCGCGCGCGAGCACTTCGGAGCAGATGGCGGCGCTCGGGATTTCGATCATGGCGCCGATCTCGCAGGTGTCGGAGAACGGCACCGCTTTATCGCGCAGCTCTGCTTTGCACTCCGCGAGCACGCTGAGGGCGCGGCGGAGTTCGTGTGCGCCGGAGATCATGGGGAACATGATCTTGACGTTGCCCGACGGGGAGGAGGCGCGGAGGATCGCGCGCAGCTGGTCCTTGAACATATCGACATGTTCGAGGCAGAAGCGGATCGCGCGCATGCCCATGAACGGGTTCTGCTCGTCGAAGACATCGGTGCCGCCGGCGACCTTGTCGCCGCCGAGGTCGAAGGTGCGGATGATGAGAGGGTGGGGCGCGACCTGCTCCGCGACGGTGCGGTAGGTCTCGTATTGCTCGTCTTCCGAGGGGAGGGTGACGCGGTTCAGGTAGAGGAACTCGGTGCGATAGAGGCCGATGCCCTCCGCGCCGTTGTCGATGACGGCCTGGACTTCGCTCGGCAGCTCGATGTTCGCGGAGAGGACGACGTGCCGGCCGTCGCGGGTCATTGATTTCGTCTCGCGCAGCTCAGTGAGGGAGGCGGCGACGCGTTGCTTCCGATCCTTGAGCTCGCCGTAGTGCCAGAGTGTGTCGGGCGTCGGGTCGAGGATGAGGAGGCCGTTGTAGCCGTCGAGGAGCACCTCCTGGCCGGTCTCGAGCTTCAGCGTGGCGTCGTGAAGTCCGACGATGGCGGGGATGTTTAATGACCGCGCCATGATCGCGGTGTGGGAGGTGCGGCTGCCGAGATCGGTGGCGAAGCCGAGCACCTGCTCGCGGTCCATGGTGGCGGTGTCGGAGGGGGTGATATTGTGCGCGACGAGGATGTGCGGGGTGGTGGTGCCGAGGAAGGCTTTCGGCGCCTTGCCCTGGAGATTCCGGACCACGCGGCGGGTGACATCCTGGATATCGAGCGCGCGCTCGCGCAGGTACGGGTCGTCGATCTTGCTGAGCGTGTCGGCGTAATGGGCGGCGACTTCCTGAAAGACGGATTCGACGTTGCAGAGATCCGCCTCCAGCTTCCGGAGCACTTCATCGATGAGGGTGCGGTCCTCCACCACCAGCAGGTGGGCGTCGAAAATGCCCGCGTCCTTGGCGCCGATCGCCTCGGCGATTTTCTGCTGCATCTCGAGGATCTGCGCGCGCGTCTGGATGAGCGCGCTCTCGAAACGGCCGATTTCGCCCGGAATTTCCGCCGGCGTGATCCGATATTTGGCGATCTCCTCGTGGTCCTCCCCGACGACGAGAATCGTCCCCCGGGCGATGCCGGGGGAGACGCCGACGCCGTAGAGGCGGGTCTCGGTTTGAGGATGATCGCTGCTCATGCCGCTGCGAGAGTAGCGCAGGTGTCAAGGAAAGTGGATTCCGGTGGGCGGTGCCTCCGCGCGGCGGTTGCGGCACGATTCGGAGTGCGGAAGCTCACCGCAGCCGCGTATGCTAAAACTTCTCCGCTGGATCATCGTGGCGCTTGGTCTTCTTGCCACCGGCGGCACCGGGCTGAGCTTCAGCCGCCACCAGCATTGGTTTGTGCGGCTCTGGGATTTCCCCCGCGTGCAGCTGGCGCTCTGCGGGGCGGTGGCGGGGGGATTGTTTGCGCGTTTCTTCTCCCGCGGGCGACCGGCCGACCGGGCGTTCCTCCTCGGGACTGCGGCAGCGGTGGTGTGGCAGGCGCGGAAAATCCGGCCTTACACGCGCTGCACGCGGGTGCGGGTGCAGCGCAGCCGCCGCTCGTCGCGGGATGACCGGGAGCGAGGAGCGGCCACTTTCCGGCTCCTGATTTCGAATGTCATGATGGAGAATCGTGAGCACCACCGGCTGCTCGAGGTGATCCGAGCGAGTGCTCCGGATGTGGTGCTGGCGCTGGAGACAGATGCTGCCTGGGCGGCGGCGCTGCGGTCGCTGGACACGGATTTTCCACACGTCTTCCAGCATCCGCGGGAGAACCATTACGGGCTGGTGCTGCTCTCGCGGCTGCGGCTGATGGGGCCGAGAATCCAGTTCCTGGTGCAGCACGATATCCCATCGGTCCACACGGGGGTGGAGCTGCCGAGTGGGGATTGTATTTACCTGCACGGATTACACCCGCGGCCGCCGGAGCCGATCCGCCACCAGGATTCGACGCCGCGCGATGCGGAGCTGGTGGTGCTGGGGAAGGCGATCCGGGATGGGGGACCGCGCCCGACTGTGGTGGCAGGCGATCTAAACGATGTGGCGTGGTCGGACACGAGTGAGCTTTTCCTTCGGCTGAGCGGACTGCTGGACCCGCGGATGGGGCGCGGCTTCTACAATAGCTATCACGCCGACTACCGGCTCTTGCGTTACCCGCTGGATCACGTTTTCCACTCGAACCATTTCCGCCTCGTGGATCTGCAGCGGCTGCCGCACATAGGGTCGGATCATTTCCCGATGCTGATCGAGTTGAGCTACGAACCGGAAGCGGAGAACGAGCAGAAGCCGACGCCGGAGGAGAAGGGCGACGAGCAGGAGGCGGACGAGAAACTGGAGAGCCAGGCGGAGGCGGCGAGCACCGGCGACGACCGGCCGACAGAGGAATGAGTGCGATGGCGCACCGGGTGAAGGCGTATGCGGTGCATGTTTATACCGCGTCGGGGGTGGCGCTCGCGTTCCTCGCTGCGCTGGAGATGATGATGCCGCAGCCGGACGTTCGTTACATTTTCCTGCTGCTCTTCGGGACGGTTTTCATCGATGCGACGGATGGGCCATTGGCTCGCCGCTGGGAGGTGAAACGCTGGGCGGCGCGGATCGACGGGCGCGTCATCGATGATCTGGTCGATTACCTCACCTTTACCTTTCTGCCGCTCCTGCTGATGGCGCGGATGCAATGGCTGCCGGAGCCGGTCTGGCTTTGGATTGTGCCGGCGCTGATCGCCTCGCTCTTTGGTTTTGCGAATCGGGCGGCGAAGGATGAAAGCAGCGGCTTTTTCCTGGGGTTTCCATCCTACTGGAACGTGGTGGCCTTCTACGCCGCGTTTGCGCAGGGACCTACAGGCGTATGGATCAATGCTGCTCTTGTCCTCGCGCTGACGGTGCTCACGCTGGCACCGGTGAAATTTCTCTACCCGAACCTGGCACCGCCGCCGTGGAAAGCGCCTCTGCTCGCGGGCGCCGCGCTCTGGGTGGCGGTGCTGCTGGTGCTGCTCGCGATGTATCCGGCGGTGCCGGGATGGCTGGTGGCCGTATCTCTGCTTTACCCGGCGTTCTATACGGTCCTGTCGCTGCGGGTGGGGCTTGGCGCGGCTGGGTGAGCGCCCGGAGGGTGCGTCGGAATAAAGCCCGGAGTG
>JACCZQ010000100.1 GCA_013695905.1 Chthoniobacterales bacterium | reverse complement strand
GCCCTGCACTTGCCGTTAGAGATTCCTCGACTGCGTTCCGATGCGCTCCACTTCGCTCGGAATGACAGTTGGCTGTAGAGGACCGGCCGAACTGCCGCAGCACTTCGTCCGCGATCGATTTCGCCGTCTCGGGGCGGATTTCGCGTTCGCAGCTGGGGCAGAACGCGCGCGCGATCCGGGGCCAAAGGAGCTTCAGGTAGTCGTTGATCTCCGTCATCGTGCCGACGGTGCTGCGCGAGGACTTCACCGGGTTCGCCTGCTCGATGGCGATGGCCGGTGGGATGCCGCGGATTTCGTCCACGCGCGGCTTGTCCATGCGGTCGAGGAATTGCCGCATGTAGGGCGAGAACGTCTCGACGTAACGGCGCTGCCCTTCGGCGTAGAGCGTGTCAAACGCGAGCGACGATTTGCCGCTGCCGCTTGGGCCGGTGATGACGGTCAGCTGCCCCAGCGGCAGGTCGAGATCAATGCCTTTGAGGTTGTTCTGACGGGCGCCGCGGACTTCAACGCAGCCGCGATCCCCGAATGCTTTCGGGGTGATGCAGCTGTCATCGGTCTTCGTTGGTAGCACCGGAGATTATCCGGGAGGAGCAGGCGCTCCGCAACCGACCGGCGCTGCTCAGGAGCCAAAACGTGCGGCGACTTTGTCGCGCTGCGCGTTCATTTCCGGCGGCAGATCTTCGCCCAGGGTATCGAAAAACTTCTGCTGGCCTTCGAGCTCCTTCTGCCATTCGTCGGACTTCACGGAGAGGAGCTCTGCCATTGTTTCAGGCGAGACTTCTTTCAACCCTTCGATGTCGAGGTCTTCCGGACGCGGCACACAGCCGATCGGCGATTCGTTCGCGCCGCCGCGGCCTTCGCAGCGATCGATCATCCATTTCAAGACTCGCATGTTTTCGCCAAAGCCGGGCCAGAGAAACTTGCCGTCGGCGCCTTTGCGGAACCAGTTTACGTGGAAGATGAGCGGCGGGTTCTTGAGTCGCGGGCCGGTCTTCAGCCAATGCTTGAAGTATTGGCCCATGTTGTAGCCGCAGAAGGGGAGCATCGCCATCGGGTCGCGGCGCACCTGACCGACAGCACCGGTGGCAGCAGCGGTGGTTTCCGAAGCCATCGTCGCGCCGGCATAGACGCCGTGTTCCCAATCAAACGCCTGGAAGACCAGCGGCATCGTATCGCTGCGGCGACCGCCGAAGATGATGGCGCTGATCGGCACGCCTTCGCCTTTTTCAACATCAGGATCGAGCACCGGATTGTTCCGCATCGGGACGGCGAAACGGCTGTTTGGATGCGCGGCTTTCTCCTTGGATTCAGGCGTCCACTCGTTCCCTCTCCAATCGATCGCATGCGTGGGCGGCGCGCCGTCTTTGCCTTCCCACCAGACGTCGCCGTCATCGGTCAGCGCGACGTTTGTGTAAAGCGTGTCGCGCTCGATCGACTTCATCGCATTCGGGTTCGACTTGTAGCTCGTGCCGGGAACGACGCCGAAGTAGCCGTTCTCCGGATTGACGGCGTAGAGACGGCCATCCCCGCCGATCTGCATCCACGCAATGTCGTCGCCGATCGTGGTGATCTTCCACCCTTCGAAGCGAGCGGGCGGGATGAGCATGGCGAAGTTCGTCTTGCCGCACGCGCTGGGGAACGCCGCTGCCACGTAGTGCTTCTTCCCTTCCGGTGATTCCACTCCGAGGATGAGCATGTGCTCCGCCAGCCAGCCCTGCTGTCGCGCCAGGTAGGAGCCGATCCGCAGCGCGAGGCATTTCTTCGAGAGCAGCACGTTGCCCCCGTAGCCGGAGCCGACGGAGATGATGGCGTTATCCTGCGGGAAATGGCAGATGAGCCGCCGCTCTGGGTTCACATCGAGCAGCGAGTGCACCCCGCGATTCCACTCGCCGTTTTCGCTCTTCTCCAGCCGCTCCACAGCGACGGTGCCCATGCGCGTCATAATACGCATGCTCAGCACCACGTAGATGGAGTCAGTGATCTCGAACCCGACTTTCGTGAGCGGCGAATCTGGCGGACCCATGATGTAGGGAATCACGAACATCGTGCGCCCCTCCATTGCGCCTTTCAGCATTTCGTTCAGCTTGGCGTACGTCTCGGCGGGCTCGGCCCAATTATTCGTCGGCCCCGCCTCCTCTTTCGTGGGCGTGCAGATAAGCGTGAACTGCTCCACGCGCGCGACGTCGTTCGGATTGGACCGGTGCAAATAGGAGCCCGGCAGCTTCTCCTCGTTCAGCTTCTGGACGACGCCCTGCGCCTGCGCCTGCTCGAGCAGCCACGCGTTCTCCTTCTCCGATCCGTCGCACCAGAAGATGTTCTCCGGCTTGGTCAACATCGACACTTCATGCACCCAATCGAGCACCTCCTGGTGTGTCGGTTGGTTGTCTCCGATTCCGCTCGGCGGGTGAATGGCAGGTGCGAGATTATCCATGGTTATCTTCCTCAAAATGCTGCCGCGTAAGTCTTCGCGGGAAGGGGTAATTTCAGCTGCCCGCCAGCGTTCTCCAAGCTAATTTTCCATCCGTTGCGTCCCGGGATGCGGTGCGGGCGGCGGGCGCTTGCGGCAGTCCATGAGCTGGCCTGACGGGAGCAGCGCCCTCCGGGCGCGAACGGCGCTTGCACGCCAACGCGGCGCGCCGTTTATTCCTGTCATGTTCGGAGTCACGACGGCGGACGATTACCAGCCGGTGGCCTACGTGGGGCGCTACCCTCTGCACGTCACGGCGCTGCTGGTGGCCACGCATTGCATCGCGGCGGTGCTCGCTGCTTTCCTGAGTGCATTCGGCGCCGGGGG
>JACCZQ010000090.1 GCA_013695905.1 Chthoniobacterales bacterium | reverse complement strand
GGTCTCGACCAGCCGCGATAAAACCGTGCGACTGTGGGATGCGAAGACCTGTCAGCAAATCGGCGCCCCGATGCTTCATGATGATGTGTCTCTTTGCGCAATTTTCAGTCCCGATTCGAAAACGATTCTTTCGGGCGGCTGGGACAACGCCGCCTACCTTTGGGAGACCGCGGAGCCGGCCTGGCCCGGAGAAATCATTCCGATTTCGGGCGAAGTGGTCTCCATCGCGTTCGATCGGGACGACCAGGTTTTCGTGGCTACGCGGGATGGCAAAGCCGGATTGTGGTCATTGAGCCAGAAGCGATTCGTCACTGCCGTAATTCATTCACCGGCGGAAATTTCCGGTGCTGCCTTTCATGCAGCTACCGGACAGTTTGCGGTCGCGACAGCCGACGGAGTTGTCCGTTTTTGGAATGCGGCCAGCGGCGCCGAGATCGGAAAAACCCGCGCCGAGGACGGCGCTATCGCGGCTCTCGCCTTCTCTGCCGACGGGCATTCCGTCTTCGTCGCCTATCTCCGCGGCGCCGTCCTCCACTGGAAGATTCCGGAGGGAACACAAATAGGAAAAGCGATTGTGCACTCAGAGAAAATGGATGCTCTGGCGGTAGCTCCATCAGGCAATCAACTCGCGACAGGGTGTCGGGATGACTACATGTACCGTTGGGACGCGACGGGCGAGAACACGCTCCTGAACAAGATCAGACATACGAATCCCGTTCAGGCCATTAGCTACAGCCCTGACGGAGCATTCATCGCTACCGGCTGCGACGACCACACGGCCCGGATCTGGTCAATTGATTCGGGCGAGCAACAGGGCGAGCCCTTCGTGCTCGACGGGAGAGCCACCGCGGTGCGTTATACGGCCGGGGGCAATTCGCTGTTGGTCGGTGGGGTCGAAGATACAGAAGTGAGTTGTTATGACACAAAGACCCATGACGGTCTTTTCCTTCCCCTGCCTCATCCGGAAGGAGTAAGTCAGATTACTTCCAACGCCAGCGGATCGCTCGTGATTACCGTGACAAACGACGGTGTCGCGCGCCTCTGGCGCATCCCAACCGCGTCAGGAACTCTACCGAATTGGCTGGCCGACTATCTCCGCGCCGTCGGCGGCTTGTCCTTCTCAGCCGGCCAACAACTCGCACAGGTCCCAACGCGGGATAGGCTCGCCTTACGGGCGAAACTGCTCAGCGCCAAACGCGAACCTTCCGTCTGGGAATCAGTAATGACGTGGAGTTTTCGACCCCGCGCCCGAAAAGAGCAGGAGTAATCAGCTGACCCGAAACCGGACATCACGGGTTGTCTTCCCGCCGAAGCGTTGCTTGAACTTGCGCAAGATTTCGGGTTTCGAATCGTTTCGAATTGGTAAGTGCAAGGCTGGTTGCAAGACGCGATCCCAGCAAGCTGGCCGGCTCCCGGCGACACCCATTCACGCGAATTGCGAGCTGCTCCTGCACCGGAGCTGCAGCCATTCTGCGGCGAGAAAGAGCGGCTATTCTGCTCGTCCGGGGAGCGCGCGCTGGTCGAGGCATTCTGCCGAGACGGACTTCCCTCGACGGGTGGGAAAGATGAGCAGCGCGCGGCCGCGAAAGGAAGCTGCTAAAGCTGTGCGAGCAGTCGCTGCAGTGGTGCGGTGCCGTCGATTTGCCCCACGACCAATTGCAGCGAACCAAGGGCCGCCGGGATGTGGTCGAGGAATGGTTTATTTCCGCGCACGAGGCCGAGGTAGGCGTAGGCGCCGAGCGCCTGCATGAGGCGCTGCATCGCGCAGAGGCGGAGGATTTCCTCATCGTCCACGCGCAGGGGCGTGCCGAGATCAGCACGGATCTCGCGGTAGATCTCGAACAACTCCAGCCGCTCCTCCTCCGTCAGCGTCACGTACGGATCATAGAACAGGGAAGCGATGTCGTACTTCGACAAACCGGGACGCATCCCCTGGAAATCGATCAGATGCGCGCAGCCATTCCGCATCACGATGTTTTGCGATTGAAAATCGCGGTGCACCAGCACGCGCGGCAGATCGGCGAGACGTTGGGCGATCTCGCTTAGCACCGGCAGCCGCGAGACCTCCACCATCAGCTCGCGATCGACGGTAAAATACCGCCCGAGACAATTGTCGAAAAAGTAGTGCTGCTCCCACAGGTAGAGCGGCGCATCAAATTCCGCCGGCAGGTTGCTGCGAATCCCGGCCGCCTGCTCGATCGGCAGCGAGTGCAGCTTGCCGATTTCCTCGAGTGCGGATTCATAGAGCGGCCGCCGCACTTCCCAGCTCTCGTTGCGGAAACTCCAGAGATCCGTCTCCCCGAGATCTTCGATCCAGATGAGCCCCTCGCGCTCGTCGTGGAAATAAATTTTCGGCCCGCGGATTTCATGCTCCGCGAGAAACTCTGCGATGCGGACGTAATGCCGGTTCTCGTCGCGCTCGAGGTTGTACTTCACGAGAATCAGCGTGTGCTCCGGGCTGGAGCGCACCCGATAAAAGCGCCGGTCCGAGCCGCCTTTCTCGATCGGTGTGATCTCCACCTGCGCCTGCTCGAAACGCGGAAAATGGATGCGCGTTTGCTGGAGCAGCTGGTCGCGGGAGCTAGATGTCGATGTCACGGAGAGTGCCTTCAGCTTTTCGATGAGCGCGGACAATACAGTTCCGCAGCTCACTTCGGGAAGCGATTTGTGCGCCCGGCCACGCAATCGTGTCCTCGAGCACGGCCCCAGCCGCTACGGTCACACCTGCGCCCGCCACGGAAAACCCGGTCAGCTCCGCGCCATCTGCGATCGAGGCGGTGGGATGCACCCGTTCCCGCCACGACATGTCGTGCAACGCGTAACGGGGAAACTCCAGCTTCGGCAGGTCGCGATGTAATTGCATGTAAGCCGCGCGCGTGCCGACATCCCACCACGCGCCGTCGTCGATGAGCACGCCGCCGAGTTTGGCGTCGCGCCGGATCATTTCGAGAAATGCCGGAATCACCGAGCGTTTCGCGCCCGGCTCGAGCCAGTCGAGAAACTCCGGCTCCACCGCGTAGATCCCGGTGAAGACAAACTCCTCCGGTAGCCCCTTCCCGAGCATGTTCCGGATATCGGCAATTCTGCCGCTTTCGCGATCGAACGAAATGTGCTGCGGCCCCGGGCCGGAGCGGAGCGCCAGCGTCACGATGTTGCCGGCGCGCGCGTGCTCCTCGAGCAAGGGGGCGAGCGGGAGATCGGTCAGAATGTCGCCGTTGTAAACGAGGAACGGCTCCTTGCCTAACAAGTCCGCCACGTTCGCGATCCCGCCCGCCGTCTCGAGCAGCACCGGCTCGTGGCGGAAATGGAGGGGCACACCACGATAGGTGTTCTCCGGAAAAGTCTCAGGAAACCGCTGCGGCTGGTGATGGGTATTCACCACCAGCTTCTCAATCCCGACGCCGAGGAGATGATCGAACGCGAAAGTGATGAGCGGCTTTTGAAAGATCGGGACGAGCGGCTTCGGCACCTCTTCGGTGAGCGGGCGCAGCCGCGTTCCAAGTCCTGCGCCGAGCACGAAAGCCTGTTTGATCATCGCAGATGGATCCCGCCGGGAGCAGCCCCGCGCAGCAGGAAGCAGCACCATGGTGGCGTTGGCGGCCCGCATC
>JACCZQ010000085.1 GCA_013695905.1 Chthoniobacterales bacterium | reverse complement strand
GCCCACAACAACATGGCCGATCTGCACTTCCGGCGCGGTGAGATCGAGGAGGAGTTGCGGCACTACGAGCAGGCGCTGGCGATCCGCTCCCGCAGCTACATCGCGAGGTATGATTTTCTCCTCGCGCTCTATCACACCAACTACGGCAGTGCGTTGCAGCGGCTCGGGAGGGTGGAGGAGGCGCTGCCGCATTACGAGAAGGCGATCGCGCTGCAACCGGACTTTCCCGCCGCGTCTCGGAACTACGGCGGCGCGCTGGTGGAGAGCGGCCGGGTGGAGGAGGGGATCGCGCTGCTGCGGAAGGTGCTCGAGCTGGAGCCGAAGAACGCGGAGGCGCGGAGCGATCTCGGCACCGCGTTGCTGCGCAGCGGGGACGACCAGGCGGCGATCGCACAGTACGAACAGGCGCTGGCGATCGAGCCACGGATCATCGCGCCGCTGAACAACCTGAGCTGGCTTTACGCCACCAGCCCCGACCCCGCGGTCCGCAATGGTGCGCGTGCGCTTGCTCTGGCGGAGCGGGCGATGCAGGTGATGCCCGGGGAAGATCCACTTTTTCTCCACAAGCTGGCTGCGGCCTGCGCAGCCAACGGCGATTTCCCCCGCGCCATCGCTGTCGCCGAGCGCGCTCTGGAACTCGCCAGCCGCACCGGCCACGCCGGCCTCCCACAGGAGCTGCAGCGTAATCTCGCCTCCTACCGGGCGGGAACACCGCTCACCGATCTGCGACGATGATGAAGCGGCTCGAATTGATCCTGGCGCTGCTGCTCCTCGTGGCCGCTGCCGGTCTGCACATCACGCGGGCCACCAAAGCGGGGGGACTCTGGCGCGACGAAGCAGGTGCCGTTCAGCTCGCGACCACGCCGGCGATGGCCGACATTCCGCGGCTGCTGGAGCATGAGGCGTTTCCGATTCTGTTTTCGCTGACCTTGCGCGGCTACGCTGCCATCGCCGGCGATGGTGACGTGGCGCTCCGGGTCTTCGGCCTGCTGGTGGGGCTCGGCCTGCTGGCGGCGGTCTGGTTCGTGGCGAAAACGATCACAGGCGGCATTCCGCTCCTTTCGCTCGCGTTGCTGGGCATCAACGCGGCGATCATCCAGTGGGCGGATTGGACTCGCGGGCACGGCCTGGGGACGCTGCTGATCCTCCTCACCTTTGCGTTCATCTGGAAAGTGGCGACTGCGCCTTCGCGGCTGGCGATCGGCCTGGCCACGCTGGCTGCGCTTGCGAGTGTCCACACGCTCTACTACAACGCGGTGCTGCTGTTCGCGATCGGGCTGGCTGGTGCAGCGGTGGCCTGGCGAGCAGGAGGCTGGCCGCGCGCGCTGCTCGTGCTGGGGATTTGCGGCGTGGCGGCCATTTCGCTTCTGCCTTACCTGCGGACCATTCGCAGCGCCGCTGAGTGGAGCCACATCTTCACCATCCCGGAATTTTCGTTAGGTATCTTCTGGGAGAAGCTGTCGGTAGCTTTGTCTGCGGCACCTCCCGTGCGCTGGATCTGGATTGCCTTAGCTATAGGAACAGTGCTCGCTGCGTTGGTCCTGCTCTTCAAAGCACGCGGCCGCGAGCAGGAGGTGGCGCTCTGTGGTTTGCTGACTTTGGTGATAGGTCTGCCGGGTTACTACCTGTTCCTGAAGTTCCTTAAGTATCCGACGCAGCCCTGGTATTATGTTGCTTTGTTAGGAGTGATGGCGGTCGCGATGGAGGCGGTGCTGAGCACGGCGTTGGCGCAGAGGTGGGGCCACGCCATGAGAATGGCACTCGCGGCCGCGGTCGCGCTCTTGAGCTTTGCGCCTACGCTGGAGGCTATGCAACTGCGGCAGACGAATGTTGATCTTGTCGCAGCGAAGTTGAAGGAATCGGTGGCGGACGGAGACGTGGTGGTTGTGATGCCGTGGTATCTCGGCGTGACCTTCAGCCGCTACTACCACGGCCCAGCGCCCTGGACTACGGTGCCGCCGGTGGAGGACTACCGGCTCCAGCGTTATGACCTCTTCAAAGCGCAGATGGCGACAAGTCAGCCGCTCGCGCCAGTCTTCGAAGCGATGGAGAAGGCGCTGCGCTCCGGCGCCCAGGTCTGGCTGGTGGGTCAACTTGTCTTCCCGGACTCCGAAGAACCGCCGCCGACTCTGGCGCCGGCGCCTCACGAAAGCGTTGGTTGGAGCGAAGGCGCTTACCTGAGCACGTGGTTGTATCAGACGATGCACTTCCTGCGGAGGCACGTCCTCCAGGCCGAGCAGGTGGCGGTCAAGGTGGAGCAACCGGTGAACCCGCATGAGAATGTGCAGGTCATCGTGGTGCGCGGCTGGCGGTGAACCCCTGTCCGATCACGTGCGGATGAACGCCTGCACCTGCTGGCCGTAGCGCACACTGCAGAGAAAGCGCGGGCAGTATCACAATCCCCAGCGGTGTGCGATTCAAAGGGGTAGAGATGCCGGAACACCAGAAAAAGAGTCTTGTTCGAGAACTGAGCCTCGCGGCAGTGCTGGCCATCGGCCTGGGGACGATGCTCGGCGCGGGCATCTTTGTGCTGTCAGCCGACGCCACAGCTCGGGCGGGACCCGGCGCGGTGTTCTCCTTT
>JACCZQ010000081.1 GCA_013695905.1 Chthoniobacterales bacterium | reverse complement strand
CCGTAATCGCGTAGCCGCATGCAGACACAATCCTGCTTCGCCTCCATCGAGAGGGCGATGGGTTGATCATCGCGCAGATGGTAGGCATGCCGAATGATATTCGTGCACGCTTCATCTACCCCGAGCACCATCAGCGTCCGCTCTTTCTCGGAAAACGGGAAACCGTCGAGAAACGCCCGCACGTAGTTGCGCATGAGAGCGAGATTTCCCGTGTGACTGGAGAACTCGACTTTCTTTCTCATCATCGGCCGCACGAAGGCTGAACCTTCACCTCACCTCTTCCACGTGCGCAACCGGAAATCACGTTGGACACATGTCGGTAGGCGCAGTTTTGTCTGCGGCATGTGGAAGTTTGTGCTGGCTGCTTTGTTCATCACTGCCGCGCCCGTTCGGGCGCAACAGCAGGCGAGTGCGTATGATGCCCTGCGCGTCGTGAGCACGCAGCTGAGCCGCGCGATGATGGCGCGCATCATTTCGGTCACCGGCGTCGATGGCGATCCGCAGCCGGTGAAATGGACGATTCGCGTGGCCGATCGCCGCCAGCCCGGTGGCGTGCTCGAGATCGAGGTGGCAAACGGCCGGGTTCTCTCAGAGCGGGCGCCCACCGGAATGGTCGGCTCGCTGGATGGCGCCACGATCAACACCTCACGCTTGAACCTCGATTCGAGCGGTGCCTTTGCGGTCGCGAGTGTTACGGCCGAGAAATCGCACGCGAACTTCGATTACGTCACCTACACCCTCCGGAACAACGACCGCGGTTTCCCGATCTGGATCGTCACTTTGCAGGACATCAATCGGCGACCGATCGGCACCATTCACATCGGCGCGAACAAAGGAAACGTCACGCGGGTGGAGGGAATGTTCCGCGGACGGAATCTCGAGCCCCAGCCGCAGGAGCAACAGCCCTCCCGGCCGGAGGACAATTACTACACCGATGAGCAGGACTACAACGACACCGCCGTGGGCGAAGAGAATATCGTGAAGAAGGAAATCAAGCGTGTCTTCCGCCGCACGAAGTCCGATGCCAGGCGGATGTTCGGCCGCGTGCGACGGTCGTTCGATGACTTCATTGAGCGGCGTCGTTGATGCTGTCTTGCAATTCGGTCTGCTTGTTCGTAATTGCCGCCGATGCATCCTGAGGCAGCAACGCCGGTCGCTCCCCGCCCGTGGCGGGAGGTGGAACATGGCTGCCGTCCACTCTACGGCGACTTCGCGCGGCTTGGCCTCAGCATTGAATCGCATGATTTCCGCACGGAGCGGCCGCTCGACTGGGGTCACAGCTTTCGCCCGCGCAGTCTTGAGTTTTGCCTGAACGTAGAAGGCCGCGGCGCCGTTGGCACGAACGGGCCCGGCGACTATGTCTCGGGCAGCTCCGGCTACTACTCTGTGTCGGATGAGCCACTCGCCGCGAGCCGGGCCGGGCAGGAGCGTCATCAATTCGTCACGCTCGAATTCTCACGCGATCACCTGCAGAAGCAGCTGCTTGGATCAGAAGGGGATCTCGATCCGCACGTGCGGCGCGCCGTCTTCCCGGAGAAGGAAACGAGCGTCGTCTCGACCCCGCGACCGATGGGTGCGGAGCAGCGCGCGGTCGTGTCGAGTCTGCTCACGCCGCCGGTGGCGAAAGCCGCGCAGAGTCTCTGGTATCAAAGCAAAGCACTGGAGCTGATCGCCCATTTTCTCTTCGTGCCGAAAGACCCGGAGCTGTTCTGCATGCGGCAGAAGCGGGTGGCGCGTGATCGGGTGCAGCGCACCAAGGAGCTGCTCACCCGCGATCTGGCGAATCCCCCCACGCTCGAAATGCTGGGCCAGGAAGTCGGGTGCAGCCCGTTTCACTTAAGCCGCATTTTCTCACGTGAGGTCGGTCTGACGATCCCGCAGTTCCTCCGGAATCTCCGCATGGAACGCGCTGCGGAACTGCTGCGCAGTGGGCGTTACAACGTCACCGAAGCCGCCACCGAAGTCGGTTACGCCAGCCTAAGCCATTTCAGCAAGGCCTTCTGCGAAACGATCGGCTGCTGCCCTGCGCTTTACCCGATGGCGAAACACGTCGTGCTGCATCGCTGACGGATTGGAACCACGGATTACGCGGATTTCACGGATGGGGACGAAGCCTCTTCAGATCCGTGCCATCCGTGGTTAGTTCCTCTTCCCATGAAGATCACGCGCGCGCTGATTTCTGTTTCCGATAAACGCGGCGTCGCGGAGTTCGCGCGCGTGCTCGAGAAGCAGGGTGTCGATATTATTTCGACCGGCGGCACGGCCGAATTACTGCGCAAAGAGGATGTCCCGGTGCGCGACATCTCCAGCTTTACCGATTATCCAGAGGTGCTGGAGGGGCGAGTAAAAACGCTGCACCCGCGGGTGCATGGCGGATTGCTCTATAAGCGTGGCAATGCACTCCACGAAGAACAGGCGAAGGAACAGGGCTTTCAACCCATCGACCTGGTGGTGGTGAATCTCTACCCGTTCGAAAAAACGATCGCCAAACCGGATGTGACGCTCGCCGAGGCGATCGAGCAGATCGACATCGGCGGCCCGTCCATGATCCGCAGCGCGGCGAAAAACTACGAGTCCGTGACGGTGGTGGTGGACCCCGCTGACTACGACACCGTGCTCGAAACAATGAGCGATCACGAGGGCGGAACGACTCTCCGTCTGCGCGAACGCCTTGCGATCAAAGCCTTCATCAAGACCTCCGCATACGACCGCACGATTGCGAATTTTCTAAACCGGGAGCAAACCACCGACGCCTCCTTTTCGCTCTCGCTGCCGCTCGTGACGCGGTTGCGCTACGGCGAAAATCCACACCAGACAGCAGCGCTTTACGGCGACTTCGATCAATGTTTCGAGAAGCTGCACGGGAAGGAACTCTCGTTTAACAACATCCTCGATATCAGCGCCGCCACGAACCTGATGTCGGAGTTCACCGCACCGACCGTCGCCATCCTGAAGCACACGAATCCCTGCGGCGTGGGCAGCGATCCGGATCTGCGGGAAGCGTGGGAGAAAGCGTTCGCCACCGACAAGCAGGCGCCCTTCGGCGGCATCATTATTTGCAATCGCCCGATCAACCAGGAGCTGGCCAGGGCGATCAGCGAGATCTTCAGCGAAGTCATCATCGCGCCGGAGTTTGGCGACCGCGCGCGCGCGTTGTTTCAGAAGAAGAAGAATCTCCGCCTCATCCGTAGCTTGCCGGCCGGGACGGCGGGGGCGGAATCGGAGCAGGATCTCCGCTCCGTCCGCGGTGGCGTTCTCGTGCAGGACAAAGACGTCGGCCCGGTCGTGGATCTGACCACGAAGGTGGTGACGAAGCGGAAACCGACCGACGAGGAACTGGCCGCGATGATCTTCGGCTGGCGCGTGGTCAAGCACGTGAAATCGAACGCGATTGTGTATGCGGCACGCGACCGCACCCTCGGCATCGGGGCCGGGCAGATGTCGCGCGTCGATGCCTCGCGGATCGCGGTCTGGAAAGGCGCGGAAGCAGGGCTGTCATTGCGAGGGAGCGCGGTCGCGAGCGACGCGTTTTTTCCTTTTGCCGATGGGTTGTTAGCCGCCGCCGACGCCGGAGCGACAGCTGCCATTCAGCCGGGGGGTTCGGTGCGCGACGCAGAGGTCATCGCCGCCGCCGACGAACGCGATATGGCGATGATCTTCACCGGCGTGCGCCATTTCCGGCACTAGGCTGCGTCAGCAGTCGATTGATGGGTGGAGAACATGACGCAGGCACCCGATTCAGAGACGCGCTTGCCGGCAGCGCCTGGGCGGTAGCTGCGACGCCTTCGTCGCAGGTAGTGCCCGCGGCGCCTTCGCCGCGTTTTTGTGCGGCCCAGCGTGCAAAGTCACTGCGGCGGGGCGCCGCAGGCACTGACGGCGGCGAGGGCGCCGCCGCTACACGACTGCGGCTTCTTACCCCACAGCATCCGACCGCTGATGAAGCACTAGCTCGCGCCGCTGCTATTCGCTCGCCGTAGTGGGCTTGGCCGCGCCTGCTTGCGGGTCGCCAGATTTGGCCTCGTCCTTCGTTTCAAACTGCGGCTTCTCCAGCGTCGGCTTGCCGCCGATGAAGCGAGCGAGCCAGCTCTGCATCTCCCAGTGCCAGTAGATGGCATTCTGCGGCTTCAGCACCCAGTGATTCTCATCCGGGAAAATCAGGAGCCGTGAGGGAATGTCCTGCGCCTGGAGAGCGGCGTAGAGTTCGAGCGCGTTTCCGTAGGGCACGCGATAGTCGAGTTCACCATGGATGACTAACGTCGGCGTCTTGAAGTTCCGCGCATAAAATATCGGGTTATTCCGCTGCAGCCCCTCCACGTCGCCCCACGGGGTGCCGCCCATCACCTCCGCGAACCCGTGCGGCACGTCGGTCGCAAACTGCGAGTAGCTGTTGTTCACGCCGGCATGATTCACCAGCGCCTTGAAGCGATCGGTATGTCCGAGGATCCACGCCGCCATGTAGCCGCCGTAGCTCGCCCCCGCAGCCGCGAGACGATCACCGTCGATGTTCGGGAACCGCTGCATCAGTGCGTCCGTTGATTTCATGACGTCCTCGAAAGGCTTGTCGCCCCACTCGTTCAAGATGCTGCGCGCAAACTCCTCACCGAACCCGGTAGAGCCATGGCGATTCACCCAGGTCACGATCCAGCCGGAGGCGGCGAAGAGCTGCGTGTTCCAGCGATAGCTCCA
>JACCZQ010000056.1 GCA_013695905.1 Chthoniobacterales bacterium | reverse complement strand
ATCCTTCACCGTCGCCGTGCTCGGCACCGTCACAAACGGACCGCCTTCCAGTGGCGCCGCTTCACTGAACGCCACATCCGGCATGTTGCTCGGCAAGCCGGCGAGCGGAAATTCCTTTCGCAGCGGGAAGTAGGGATAGCCCTCCCACATCAGGATGCGGCGCAGATCAGGATGGTTGTTAAACCGCAATCCCATCATGTCGTAAATCTCGCGCTCATGCCAGTCGGCTGCCGGCCAGATATCGGAGATGGTCTCCACCGTCGGATCGTCCTCGGACACGCGCAGCTTCAGCCGCAAATGAGCACCGAACGCCATCGCGTAGAGCTCGTAAACGACCTCGAACCGCGGTTCGTCTCCGAAATTATCCACACTCGAAATGTCCACGAGATAATCGAACGAAAGCTCGTCCCGGCAGAACTTCGCCAGCTCGCGAAGATGTTCGCGCGCGATGGTAAATGTCGTCTCGCCGCGGAACTCTGTTTTGTCCTGAATCTTCGTGCCGAAGAGCTTCCCCAGCGCCGCCAATAGTTCTCCGCCCGTCATGCCAGCACGTTCTCGTAGTCCTTCAGGAACTCGCGCTTTTGAGCGCTGAACGACTTCTCACCCGAAATCTTTTCCTGCAATTTCATCAAGCCTTCGAGGAGCGCTTCAGGGCGGGGCGGGCAGCCGGAAACATAAACATCCACCGGCAACAGCTGATCGATCCCCTGCAACACCGCATACGAGCGATACATGCCGCCGGTCGAGGCGCAGGCGCCCATCGCGATCACCCACTTCGGCTCCGGCATCTGCTCGTAAATCCGCTTCACCGCCAGCGCCATTTTGTAAGTGACGGTGCCCGCGACAATCATGACGTCGCATTGGCGGGGTGAGAATCGCATCACCTCCGCACCGAAGCGCGCGATGTCGAAACGCGAGGCGCCCGTTGCCATCAACTCGATCGCGCAGCAGGCGAGCCCCATCGGCATCGGCCAGAGGGAGTTCTTTCGCATCCAGTTAATCGCCGCGTCCACCCGGGTGAAAATGACGTTCCCCTCGATCTTTGAATCGTAGGCGGCTGGTCGAATCTCCGACATACCCGCACACTAGAAGCTGCGGGCGTAGAGAGCGCAAGCTTGCGCTGGCGGCTGCACCTCGACACCTCCTGCGGGTGTCGCGGCAATGCCTGACCGCGTGCGAAGACTCCTTGAGCAGGATGACGGCGCTGAATAGTTGTAACGGATGATCTGACGATCCGCCCCGGCACCGCAAAAGACGCGGAGAAGTGCGGCATCATTTGCTACAACGCCTTCCACACGATCTCGGGAGCCATAGCTTTCCGACCGATTTCCCATCGGTTGACGTAGCCATCGGGCTGCTCACCTGGATCCTGAGGCATCCGGATTTTTATTCCGTCGTAGCGGAGGTGGAAGGCCAGATTGTGGGCAGCAATTTCCTCGACGAGCGCAACGTGTCGCCGGGGTCGGCCCGATCACGATCGATCCGGCGGCGCAGAACAAAATGATCGGCCGGCGGTTGATGGAAGACGTGCTCGGGCGAGCCACGGAAAGGAAGTTCCCCGGTGTGCGCCTGCTTCAGGCTGGATATCACGGGCGGTCGCTTTCCCTTTATACAAAGCTCGGCTTCATGGTCCGCGAGCCGCTCGCCTGTCTCCAGGGTGCCGCGTTGGACCTGACGATCCCGGGATCCAGCGTCCGGCCCGCGGAGAAGTCGGACCTCGAGGCATGCAATCGGCTTTGCCGGCAGGTTCATGGACATGATCGCGCCGGCGAATTACTCGATGCGATCAAGCAAGGCACCGCCACCCTTGTCGAATGCGATGGGCGACTCACGGGTTATGCGACGTTGGTCGGCTTTTTCGGTCACGCGGTCGGGGAGACGAACATGGAGATCAAGGCGTTGATCGGCGCGGCCACGGAATTTCCCGGCCCCGGCTTTCTTCTGCCGATGAGGAACAGCGACCTGTTCGTTTGGTGCCTGCAGCAGGGGCTTCGCGTGACGCAGCCGCTCACGCTGATGAGCAAAGGGCTCTACAACGAACCCGCCGGCGGCTTTCTGCCCTCGATTCTTTATTGAGTCATTTGCAGGCGCAAGCAAGGCGCTGGGAAGGCCACGCGCCCTCGGTCCATTTCCTATTCCTACGGCAAAAGGAACCGGAGCGGAGGCGAATTTCGAATCAGGTGTTCCCCGCAGTGGGGGACAAACAAACGAACGAACTATGAAAAGAACTACACTATCTCTTCTCTGCGTCGCCGCCCTCGCGGTCTCCGCGTCAGCCTCAGAGCAAAAGAAGGACGATAAGCACGACCACAGCGAGCATGCTGCGGATAACACCGGCAAGAACGAGCGTGATCGCTCCGACGACGCCAAGACTTCGGGCGATCAATCGAACAGCCCGGAAGACATCAAGATCACCGCTGCCATCCGTCGCGCAGTCGTGGCGGACGATTCACTCACGATGACGGCGACCAATATCAAGATCATCACTGCTGACAGCGTGGTCACGCTCCGCGGCCCGGTAAATACCGCCGCAGAGAAAACCACGATCGGTCAGATCGCGCAGAAAAACGCAGGCGGCGCCAGGATCGACAACCAGCTGGAAGTAAAGAACGACTAACCAGCTTCACCAACACCAACACTTAAACACTTACTAAAATATTATGTCTAAAACATCAGTCTTCTGTATCGCCAAGTCGCATTCGCAGGCCGAGCGCATCATTGAGAATCTCCAAAGCTCCGGCTTTGACTCTTCCGAGATCTCCGTGCTGCTGCCGGACACCGAGGGAAATCATGACATCGGTCATGTGAAAGCAACCAAAGCGCCTGAGGGGGCCACGACCGGCGCAGCCGCGGGTGGTGCCACAGGTGGCGTTCTCGGTCTGCTCGCGGGGATCGGCGCGCTCGCTATTCCGGGCGTCGGACCGTTCATCGCTGCAGGTCCGATCATGGCCGCATTGAGCGGCGCTGCCATCGGCGCAACGACCGGCGGCATCGTCGGCGGGTTGATCGGCATGGGCATTCCCGAAGTGGAAGCGAAGATGTATGAGGAGAAGCTGAAATCCGGTAACTACCTCATCGCGGTGCATGCGCACGACGACAACGAAGAGAAGCGGGCGAAGGAGATCTTCAAGTCCGCAGACGCGGAGGACATTACCAGCTCGTCCATGGCTTCGACACCGAGCCGAAGCTAAAAGTTCTTCGAAGGACAAGAAACCCCCGCGCCAAGCGCGGGGGTTTTCTTGTACCTCCTTCGTCGGCAAGCCGATGAGCGAGAGTCTTCGAGGGACGCGCCGAAGCCTCCCGCACACGAATCATTAGTGAATGAGCAAAGCGTTCACGAAAGAGGATGTCGACCTGCCGGAGCGTTCCGGCCGGGTGCGTTCACCCTCTGGTCTTCCGCCCGGTGCCGTAAACTACATCACTGCTGTGGGAGCTGAGCGCCTGCGGCAGGAGCTTGCGCAGCTGAAACAAGCCGGTGGCGAGAATGCCGCCGCCATCGCTCACCTGGAGGAAACACTCACCTCCGTCACGGTAGTTCCGCCGCCGGCGGAACCCGGAGAGGAGGTGGCGTTCGGCGCCCTGATCACTGTGAAGGAGAGCTCAGGACAGCTAAGAACCCATCGCATCGTCGGAGTGGACGAACTCCGGTTCTACGACGATGCCGTGGGCTGGGTTTCACCTCTCGGACGAAAGCTACTCGCCGCGAAACTCGGGCAGCGTCTTGTGCTCGCGGATAAGGAACCCGTCACCGTCGTCAGCATCGAGTATCCGACCGGCTAATGGGCGACACCTCTAAAGAGTCGTGGCGCTGAAGGTATCACCCTGCCGGATGTCGCCAGTCTCGTAGCCTCTCCGGAACCAGCGCACGCGCTGCTCTGATGTGCCGTGGGTGAATGAATCGGGAACCACACGCCCTTGCGTTTGCCGCTGCAGGTTATCGTCGCCGATCACGCTCGCCGCGCGGAGCGCCTCCTCGATATCGCCGCTCTCCACCACGCCTTTCGCGCGGTCGGCGTGGTGCGCCCAGACGCCGGCGAAGAAGTCCGCCTGCAGCTCCAGCCGCACAGAGAGCCGGTTGTATTCTGCTTCGCTGACTCGACCCCGTGCCGCCTGCACCTTGCCGGAGATGCCGAGCAGGTTCTGCACGTGATGACCGACTTCGTGCGCGATCACATACGCCTGTGCGAAATCCCCCGGCGCGCCGAACCGCTCCTGGAGTGCGCGGTAGAAGCTGAGGTCGATATAGACGCGACCATCCTGCGGGCAATAGAACGGCCCGCTCGCGCCACTTGCAAACCCGCAGCCCGATTGAGTCTGGTTCGCGAAGAGCACCAGCTTCGGCTCCTCATACTTGCGCCCCATTTGCCGGAAGATCTCGTTCCACGCGTCCTCTGTGTCGGCCAAAACAACCGCCACGAATTGCGACAGCTCATCCTTCGGCGCATTCGGATCCACCTGCGCCGGCTGGGAGGACTGCCCCTGCTGGGCTGTCTCCATCAGCACCTGCGGATCGCCGCCTAACAAGAGGAAGGCGACCACGAAAATCACCGTGCCAATCCCGCCACCAACGACGAGGCCTTTGCCGCCAGAACGGCGGACATCTTCCACGTTTGAGCTTTGTCTGCGGCCTTGCCAGAGCATCTGTTCAGTCGCCGGAGTGCACCACCAGCTTCTACGATTCGTGCATGAGGCCGCTGCTGATTGCCTCCCCGGTGCGCCTCCGGGAAATCGCGTCGCTTGCTACTGAATCGACACCGCGACGCCGGTTGTCACCTTCGGCAGGAGGCGAACCACATCCCAATTCGCCAACCTCACGCACCCGGCGCTGGAGGCCCGCCCGATCGCATCCGGATCGTCTGTGCCATGCAAGCCGATGCCATCCTTATCGAGCGCAATCCAGGTGACACCGACCGGATTGTTCGGCCCGGGTTGTAGCATGTGGAAGTCGCTGCTGCGCTCGCCGCGTTTCAGCATCGACTCGTCATGACGGAACGTCGGCAGGAGCGCCACGCCTTTCACCTTCCAATCTCCGGCCGGCGATTCGTTGTTGCTCGCGCCGATCGTGACCGGATACGCGGCGGTGAGCTTCTCGTCCTCGTAAAGCTCGAGCATGTTTGTCTCGGAACGAACCTTCACCGTTACGACTGGGGCCGCTTCGCTCTTCTTGTCGCCTTCGGGTTCCCCGTCCTTTTTCTCCTTCACCGCCTCGAGGTCGAACGGCTCCACGTTTGGCACCTTCACCTCATCACCCACCTGCAGGTTCTCAGAGATACCCGGATTCAGCTGCACAATGAAATCGCGGTCCGCGTGAAACTTCTCCGCGATCGCTTCGACAGGATCAGTGTACGGAAGCCACTTCAGCTTCGCCTTTTCCTCAACCTCCGCCGGCAGCTCGCCCACGGCAGCGAGATCGGCTTCGGTCACCGTGTAGGTGATGAAAACCGGATCCACGCTCGCGAGATCGAGGCCTTCCGTATCCGGAGCCGTGGTGCTGCTCGCCTCCTTCGACGGCGCAGATGACGGCTCCTCGCCGCGCGACTGCCGGTATAGCGCGAGCGCCTTTGTCGTGAAGTCGCCGTAGTAGCCGTCGATCTTTCCGGGGCCAAAATTAGCCCGATCAAGGT
>JACCZQ010000014.1 GCA_013695905.1 Chthoniobacterales bacterium | reverse complement strand
ATCACTACAGCGGCGCAATTACCGCATCCGCCGGCTTCGCAAATTTCGCAGCCTCGGGTGCCTTCTCGGAAAAATTCACGTTCGAAAACTCCATCACGCCTAACGGCTCGCCTTCGATGCTTTCATTCTTCCAGTTGTAGAATTTGCCGCGCTTCGGCACGCGCAGGCCGTTAGCATCCTGCCATTCCTCGAAAACCAGCGCGTGCGGCTCCAGTTGATCCATTGGTTTGTCCTTCCGCAACGCCGCGTAAGTCACGACGTAGCTCACGAGCTTCATCTGCCCTGACTTCGGATCGAGGTAGGCGGTGTAAAAGTCATCTGACGAATCACCGGTGCCCTTCTTAAACGTGACTTTCACGGCATCGAACTCCTGGCCTTGAAAAGTTTTCTTGCCTAACGACTCCTGCACCACGCCCGGATCGGCAAAGACGAACGGCATGCCGAAAAAATAGAACGGCGTCCACATGTAGAAGCGCGGAGGCGTGCCGCCGAGCGCGTCGAGCGCCGGCTTGATCCAGACCTCGCCACCGCGCGCGCCGAGCGTGTAGGCAGCGCTCGTGATCAAACCGTCCCGGCTGCGGAGATCGAAGAGCTGGTGATCCTTCTTCAGGCCCTTCGCCGAGGTCCACGTCTGATCGAACTCAACGCTCCCAAAGCTTTTCCATTTCGTGACGCCGCCATGCGCTTCGAGCGCGCGGTCAAGCTGCGCGAAGGCGGACGAGCCAAGCAGGAATGAGAGAAGCGACAGGCAGGCAAGCGTTCGGTGCGGAGAGAGATGGAGCATCGCGCACCATCGCTGCGTTCTTAGCGATTGTCGCATCGTCATCCGGCACGAGACGGCTTCCGCCGGACGTTGTGCTGGCGTGTTTCGGAAACTGGAGCGACGATGCGCTGATTCCGCTTCCGGGGAGCGCACGCGCGCGTGCTGGTTTTGGCGCCGCGCCAAAACAGGCTTCGACGCTTGCGGTGTCTGGGCCCGGAAAAGTTCACCAGATGATCGCCCAGGCTTCAACCACGCGCTGTAGCCACTGCGCTTCGTCGCAGTGTTTGCCTGGGTCAACGCCCGACACATCGGGCAGCTACAGCGCCCCCGCGAAATTCGGCGTTTACGGACTCATCAATCCACGCGCCGAAACCGCTCCGTGACGCGCGAGAGGACGACGCCCAATTTTCGGATCGTGGCGCGGTTCTCCACCGTGCCGTCGCGTTGCAGCGTCATGGTCTGGTCGAGCCGGACGTGGAAGAGCGGGTTGCCGGGTTTTAGCGCGACCGTGTAATCGAATTGAAACGTTGCGCCATCCACTTTGCCACGGGCCTCGCCGACCACGTCGTTCGCGCGACCGACGTAACGCACGGCATCGATGCGACGGATTTGCCATCGGCGGCGCTGGGTGCGGCCGTCATCGTAGCGGAAAATTTGATCGAGCCAGAGCGTGTCGCCGCGCCTTCGCCCGCGACATTCGGTGGTGAAACGCTGGCGCGGTTTTCCGAAGGTGTTTACGAAGACTCCCGAAGAGCGCGTGCGCCCGGCGAAGAACTTCTCTGGCCGGAACTGCATCTCGGCCGCGGCCGTATCGAGCGCCGAGCTGATGAGCAGCGCGGCGAGTAAGACGGAGAGCTTAAGAGGGCGTCTAATAAGTAGGGAAGGGCCGCGTTGCTGTCGATTTATTCCAGAGCGGTCGTGGCGCGGGCCCTAACGGGTGGATTACTCAGGAACGATCAAGGCCTGGGCCATCAAGTCGTTTAGCGCGCGCTCCAGTTGCGCGAAGTCGATCGGCTTGGTCAGGTGCGCGCTGAAACCCGCTTCTTCCGAGCGGCGCAGATCGTCGTCCATGCCGTAGCCGCTCAGCGCAATCCCGCGCAGCCCGTGCGCGGCGCGCAATGTTTCCATGAGTTCGTAGCCGGTGCCATCGGGCAGGCCGAGGTCGCTGATGACCGCGTCGAAGCTCTCGGAGCCGGCCAGCTTGCGTGCGCTGGCGAGGCTCATCGCCGTCGTCACGCTGTGACCCGCGCGGGTCAGGAGCCGTTCCAGGACGTCGAGGGTCGATTGGTGATCCTCCACGAGCAGGAGCCGGAGCCGGGCAGCGCGCACCCGCGGGCTGGCGCCGGCGTCACCCGCCGGGGGCGCGGCGCTTCCCGCCGTGCTCTCGGGCGCCGGCTCGGTGGTCGGGAGTTCCAGGCTGAACGAGGAGCCCTGGCCCAACCCGTCGCTCGCAGCCCGGATGGTGCCGCCGTGGAGATCGACGATCGCCTTGACGATGGAGAGGCCGAGACCCAGCCCGCCGATGCGATGCTCGGCCGAGAAGGCACCCGCTTGTTCGAAAGGCAGAAAGATGCGCTCGATGCTCTCGGGGGCAATGCCGATGCCCGAGTCGCTGATTTCCAGCGCGAGATGATCGCCGGCATCGTCTGAGCGGACCGTGAGCTGACCGCATTCCGGCGTGAACTTGACGGCGTTCTTGAGCAGATTCCAAAAGACCTGCTGCAGGCGCGCCGGGTCGCCGATGAGGTGGGACCGCTCGGCCGCAAGATCGACTTTCAGGTTCTGGCCCTTGCCTTGCGCGTCACCGCGCACCATTTCGACGGCCAGCTCGATGAGGTTATGCGCGTCGCATGGCTGGGTGCGGAGCGAGAGCTTGCCGTGGGCGACGCGGGTGAGATCGAGCAGATCGTCGATGAGGCGCGCTTCGAGCGCGATGTTGCGCTCCATCATGCTGAGCTGATCGCGCACATCCTGCGGGAGCCGCTCGTCCTCACGGAGGGCGGCCGCGGACATGAGCACCGGCGTGAGCGGGGTGCGCAGCTCGTGCGAGAGCGCCGCGAGAAAATCGTCTTTGGCGTGCGACGCAAACACGGCCTGATCCTTCGCCTGGCGCACTTCTTCGATGTCGGTGTTCGAGCCGATCCACATCAGCACCGCGCCGTCTGCATCGAGCATCGGCACCGCGCGCGTGATGTGCCAGCGATAGGCGCCGTCGATCCGCAGGAAGCGATGCTCCAGGTAAAAGGCCTCGCGGGTGGCGATCGAATGTTGCCACGACCGGAGGGTTTCCTTCACGTCCTCGGGATGAATGAAATGCAGCCACCCAAAGTTGAGAATCTGCTCGACCGTCATCCCGGTAAACTCAGTCCATTGCCGGTTGAAATAATCCATCGCGCCGTCCGGCGTCGCGGTGAAAATCTTTTGCGGCATCGACTCGGCCAGGAAGCGGAAGCGTTCCGCTAACTCGAGGGAACGCGCTTCCGTCTTCCGCACGACCGCCTCCGCGGCGAGTCGCTCCGTGATGTCCTCGATCGCGAGCAGGATGCGCTCGGGCACGCCCTCGGCGTTGTCCACCCGGCGCGCGTTCAGCAGCATGATGCGCGCGCCGATGCTGGCAAAGGTGTGCGTGACCTCGAAGCCGTTGAAGACAATTTTTTTCGGGATGATCTCTTCGAGCAGCTCGCGCAGCCTGGGGATATTCCACTGGCCGTTGCCGATCTCGTAAATCAACTCGCCTTCGGTCGCGGCGGGCTCGACCTGGAAATCCTTGTAAAAAGCCTCGCTCGCCGTGTCCACCCGCAGGTCGGCACGCAGGACGAGAAACGGCACGGGCGCGGCGCGCAGAATCGCCTCGGCGTAATCGCGCGCGCCTTTGATCTCCTGCTCGCTCTCGCGCAAGGCCGCTTCGGATTTAACGCGCTCCGCGATCTCCGCTTGCAGATCCGCGTTGAGCTTTTCCGCCGCTTCCGTCAGTTCATGCTGACGGATGGACGAGAGGATCAAGCGCTCGTTTATTGCGGTGGTTTGCTCCTGCAAACGCCTGTGCTCGCGATCTGGCGCTGGGCCGGTGTTTTCTTTTTTTGCTAGTCCGGCCATGAGTTTGAGCCGCTCCGTCGTTCCGTGCGGGATGGAAGATAGCGCGCTATAGGCATCCCGGCCAACGCATTACGACGACAGCGCGTTCGGTGTCGCCGCCTCGGCGCTGCGCTCCACCACTACGTCGTGTGACGGCCGTCTTGTCTGGTATTAAGCCGTGTCGTGTGGCAACTTCCGCAGTGCCGACTCAGGAACATTGCACCGTCAAACACCTGGCTGAGGTCTTCGGAAGTTGCCAGGAAGAGATCATTAGTGAGTGGCGGTCGCATGCTGATGAGCTCCTGCGGGAGCTAAACCTCGATAAGCCGACGATCACCGATCACCTGCCGGATCTGATCGCTGAGATCACGCGCGATCTCGCCTCCAGCAGCGCAGGCGTTCTTTCCGTCGAGCACGCTGCGGGCAGTCCGCCCGTGCACGGGGTGCAGCGTTTTCACGATGGCCTCGATGTGGGTGAAGTCGTCGCGGAATACAATCTCCTGCGGACGGCATTCATCACCGTGGCAGACCGGCATGACCTTTTCGTCGTGGGCGAAGCCGCGCGGATTATCAATCACCGCATCGACGAAGCTGTGCGGCTGGCCGTGACCGCCTTCGCCGCGCAGCAGGCGCTGATTCGGAAAGAGCAGGAGGATGAGCATCTCGCTTTCATCGCGCACGATCTGCGCACTCCGCTGAACGCGGTTTCGTTATTAACCGACGCGCTGAAACAGGAATTGGGCGAAGCCAGGTCCGGGAGCACGGATGAAATCTTGGCCGCTCTGCGCCGTAATCTTGGGCGGGTGGAGACCCTGATTCAAAAGGTGCTCAAGGCGAAGGCGCATCCTTCCGGCACGGGGAGTTCGTTTCAACCGGAGCGGCGGACGTTTGAGCTCTGGCCTTTGGTCCAGCGGCTTGTCCTGGATCTGAAAGCGGTTTCATCCAAACACGACATCGAGGTCGTGAACGAGATTCCCCATCGCCTCACCGTCTTCGCTGACGCTGGGCTCATCTCGCAGGTCTTTCAGAACTTGCTCGGCAACGCTTTCAAATACGCGGCCCGCGGCCGGATTGTGATTATCGCGCGCGAAGATGCGGGGACGGTGACGTGTGTCGTGCAGGACAACGGCGCAGGAATTCCGCTGGAAATGCTCTCGAGCGTTTTTCATAAACTGGCCAGCGACCCGGAGAAAGAAGGCAGCGGGCTCGGGCTCACGATTGTGAAACAGATTGTGGAAGCTCACGGCGGCACGGTGAGCGCAGAGAGCGTCCACGGCTCCGGTGCGACCTTAAGCTTTACACTCCCCCAGGAACCGGCGGCGGTTTAGTCTTCGCGGTTTTCCATGGACGTGAAGGACGACACCAAACCGTTCAAAGGCGTCGCCAAAGAATCTTATGAGCGTCGTCACTATTTCCCTGTCTGACTCCATTGCCGCGACCTTGGAAAGCCGGGCGCGGGCCGCGGGTTTCCCGTCGAAAGAGGACTACCTGCTGGCCCTGGTGCGCGCGGATTGCGAGCAGACCGAATTGGAATCGCTC
>JACCZQ010000001.1 GCA_013695905.1 Chthoniobacterales bacterium | reverse complement strand
TCTCAGTCCTCCTGGCCGCAGCCTGTGGCTAGAGAACCGGCGAGTTGCAGCGGGATCACCGCTGCAGCCGCCGGTGAAGCCTCTGTCAGCGCCTGCTTCCGGGCGATGCTGAAGAAACCGAACTTGCTTGCGATCCAGTTAGACCCTCAAGATGGCCGATAAGCTTTGAAACTGCGACTCCAGAAGATCCCCGCGTTCGATGCCCGCCGTGGCGGCTTGAAGCGATCACATTGTGCGGGCCTCGACATGCGCGACCGCCGTCATCTTGCATCCGCTGAGGTTTGGCACACCCGCGACCAGCACACCCTTCTGCGCTTCAGCGCCTGTGGTATGCGCGCGCACTTTCGCGCCACGTCATCCCGCGGAGCGAGTATCGCCGGCTGGACCTGCAAACAGCTCGAGAGCGCGGTACACGAGCAGCTCGCCGGCTGGTTCTGCGACGTCTACGAGGAAAACGAGGATTAAACGATGCGTCGGACGTTGAGAATCGTCACATGGAACTCCGCGCGCGGCACTCATGCGGCGAAGCTGCCCGCGCTGCTAGCCTTGAAGCCGGACATAGCCGTGATCCAGGAGACACCACAGCCCACGAGTCAAATCGCGCCCGGACAGCTGTGGACCGGGACGAACCTACACCAAGGGTTGATGGTTTTGACGTTCAACGGTTGGCAGGTCGATGGAGCGGCGAAAGTGAACCGGGCGGTTGAGTTCTTCCTGCCAGTAAAGGTCAGCCGGGGCGCATTCTCGTTTAATCTGCTCGCCGCGTGGGTGAAGAAGGGCTCCGCACATCCTGTTTACACTACGATGATCCAGCGTGGGCTCGCCGCACACGCCTCACTTCTGAGGTCGGGCCCTTGTGTGTTGGCAGGCGATTTCAACACCTGGTGCGACGAAGAAGTATGCGAGCCATTCGGCCTCGTCAGCGCCTATCACGCGTTCAACAATGAAGACTTCGGCTACGAGTCGAGATCGACCCATTACTTCCGACGTCAACGTAACCCGAACCGCTGCTACCACTTCGATCTCTGCTTTGTGCCATCAGCTTGGGGCAAGAAAATCGAGAAGGTTTCTGTCGGCCGGTTCGCTGATTGGGTGCGGCGACGTGATGGCGGCTCGCGAAGCGACCATGTGCCGGTGACCGTTGATCTCAAGCTGCCGCTTCCGCCCGCCGTTTCCCCTTCCTTTTCCGCATCTCGCCGGATAAAACTGCGCCCGCATGCAATGGATCGCTCCATCTGAGAAAGATCACGCTAATAACCAGCTCGAGAAGCGTCTCTGGGAAGCAGCCGACCAATTCCGCGCAAACTCCGGCCTCACCGCTCAACAGTATTCAGGCCCAGTTCTCGGCCTGATCTTCCTCCGCTTCGCCGAGGTGCGCTTCGCTAGCCGCCGTGCCGCCCTGGGGGGGGCTTGAGGGGTCGGTCCTTTTTTCCTGCATTTTGCTACAGGGAACTCAGGGGAACTCCATTCAACCGCTGCGCCGAAACTCGACCGCCCGCGCCCACCAAAGGTGCAGCGTGCTCGGATGCCCGTGACGAATCGACTTTTCCCGCGCGCTCGCCTTGTTAATCGCCTCCAGCGGTAATGCGACTTCGATCAGTTTCTTGCGGAGGCTGACGCCGTTGCTCATGTGATCAAATTAGTTCGGGGTGGTTCTGCTTCAGCCACTGCAGCACGTCTTCGCGCCGATCTTCAGGCCGTTGCCATCAAATAGTTCGAGCGTGGGATCCGCTAGTGCGTTGTTGACCCCCTCCTACAATCGGGCATTGCCACGTGACTCTTTTGTCCCAAATTCCGGGTATCGACGACAACGATCTGCTTATTCGCAAGAACCGGCGCTGCAACATTGCAGCTCTCGTGATATCGCTCCTTATCGCTGTTGTGGGGTTCTCTGGCTGTTTCGAGTATAGCGGCGAACCCATGGACGAAGGCACGCTGCTAGTCTATCCAGAGCTGATTCAGAACGGCGCAGTGCCTTATCGGGATTTCGAAACGTTCTATGGACCCGCAAATCCGTGGCTTCTCGCGGGCGTCTATTCGGTCTTTGGCAACAATGTTATCGTCGAGCGACGCACGGGACTTTTCTACCGCCTCCTAATTATGGGAGCGATCTTCTGCCTGGCGCAGCGCAGGGGGACGAACGTGGCCTTGGCCTGCACTCTCCTCAGCGGATTGACGCTCATCCTCACCGGGGTGGTCGCGCATGCGTGGATGGCAGCAATGGTATGCGCTCTTTGGTATCTCTGGGTGCTGACGCGGCGCGAGCTCTCATCGCGGGGTGCGTTCCTTGCGGGAATGTTGGGCGGGCTGGCGCTGCTTTTTCGGTTGGATCTGGGGCCGGCGCTCATCCTCGCCACGCTGCCGCTGTTTGTGGCAATTTCCTGGAGGCAAAGATGGATCGTGATGGGAGGAGCAGCAGTCGCTCTTGCGCCGCTTGCCGGCGTCGCCGTCGTGGCGGGCGCGGACCAGATGCTGAACAATCTCTTTGTCTATCCGGTATTACGCTCCAACCCAGGGCGGCACATCCCGATTTCGTCGATCGAGCCATTCCTGCTGCACCTTCTGTGGCTCCACTTCGCCGCAGTGGCAGTGAACGTTGCTGCCGGTCTATGCGGCGCGTGGGGGAGCTGGGGTAATCGCCGGAAGCTTGTGATGCTATCCGTCTCCCTGCTCTCGCTCGGAGTGACGCACCAGGCCTTGCAGCGGCTGGACGTGTTCCATCTGCTGCTCGCAGCCTTTCTCTCCATCGGAATTTTGCCGCTGGCGGTCTCGATTCTGACAGCCCGCGTGGCGGCAACAAAGAAACGCGAGGGAATCGCGGCGTTAGCATGCGCGGCAGTTGTCATTGTGTCCGTCAGTGCGCTTGCGCCAACTTTTCCACCGATCATCGCTCGCGCTTTCGCGGATGGAGCGCGTGGGAATCCCAGCGGCGCGATATTTGTGGAAAAAAACGGCCGCAGCTTTCCCGTCGGCGACGAAATCACCGCCCGCGCCCTCGACGAGATGCTAGATCAGCTCGAGCAGCATTCCGAAGCTGGACAGCGCCTGTTCGTCGGCCCGGCGGACCTTCGGACAACGATCTACTGCGACACGTTCATCTACCATCTGGTTCCGAAGCTTCGGCCGGCGACCTATTTCCTGGAGATGAATCCGTTCTCAGCGAACCGCCCGGACTCGCGACTGGCCGACGACGTCCAAAGTGCAGATTGGCTAGTGTTGAACCTCGCGTGGAACATACCTGAGAGTTTCAACCGATCCGGAGACCAGGGGTCAGACGCGCCGAATGTCGTCGTACGGGAGAACTTCGTACTTGTAGGAATCTACGACACCTACGGGCTCTTCCGGCGCAAGAGTTGACCTGGGGGGCACTTTTGAGGGGGCGGTTCTTTTTTCCTGCGTTTTGCTACAGGGAACTCAGGGGAACTCATCCAACCGCTGCACTGAAACTCGACCGCTTAACACGGTCGAGTCACTTTTTGTCGACGGTTCACCAGCCCTTTTCGACAGAACCCGATCGAGCCCGCGCTGCACACAAGCGCATCTCAGACTTGACCGCTTTCAGGATGAGCTGGCGAAGCTTGAGGCGGCTGATCTAATCGTGAGCCGCAGCGATGGTTATCACCGGTTTTACCGCGCCAATCCAAAGCACGCGCTCTATTCCACTCTGCGCCGACTCGTCATCAAAGGCGCCGCACAGCCGCAGCCGGACTTGCGCGGGAGACGAACGACAGGTCGGGAACGTCGCTAGCGACTCCGGGCGCTTTTGAGGCGTCGAGCCCTTTTCCCTGCGTCTTGCTACGGGGAACTTGCGGGAAACTCAATGCAACCGCTGCGCTGAACTCGACCGCTTAAAGCGGTCAAACGCCCCCTCCTTCGTCAAGGCTACGGCTCGGCCTTGGCCCGCCGGGTTGTAGCTCGCAACCGAAGCGTCGCCGCACTCACGAGCCCTCAGGCTCGCGCACACGCGAACTCCTTCCATCGGCCATGTCGTGTTCAGCCTGCCGGATGGAGCGTTCGAACCCGGGTGTGAACTCTAGTTCGTCTTCAATCATATCGTCCAGCCAGCCACGAATCTGACGAAGCTCAGCCTGCGAAAGTTTGCGCAGTTCGCTTTCCATTTGTTCGACCCTGCTCACAAGCAAATGGTCGTCGCTTTCCTCTTCATTTCAACGCCACCGAACCTCCGGCTCAACGATCTACGGCAGAATCATTCATACGGGAGGACGTAAACTGGGGTTTGCATGGCCGAGTCGTAGCTCGCCGACGATCGTGATCAACGGCGCCGAAAATGCCGCCTTCGCCGAGGCTGCGGCGCGGCATTGGCCCGCCTTTGGTGAAGCTATGGCGCGGCTATAGCCGCTTCGTCGCGAACGCCCGGCCGGAGGCTGACTTCAGGTACTTCTCCAACTCGGCGGCGCGAGCTGCGTCGGAGAGGGCGACATAGGTTTTGATGCGCCATGGGCGCCACCTGGCGGTGTGTGCGACAGCTCCCGAGTTGTGACGTGCGAGCCGGGCGCGGAGATCAGCAGTGACACCGGTATAGAAGTGCTGCGGATCTGTTTCGCTCTGCAGAATGTAAACGTAAGTGAATTCGCCCGCTGCGGCCATGATTCACGAAGCTGGCTTGCCGCGTCCTCGCTCGCAACCGCCCGCCTTCGCCATGGCTTCGGCGCGGCACTTTTTCGCCTTTGGCGAAAAAGTGGAGGCGAGGGGAGTCGAACCCCTGTCCTCGAAGCTATCTACGCAAGCTTCTACATGTTTATCCGATGGTGAGTTTTAAAAAGTCGAACGTTGCACCGGCACACTGCCGACCCCCGAGCGACCACGAAATTCCTTCACCGTCCGGCGCGGTCACTCCGCCGTCCGATTAGCCTGCTGTCCATGTTCCGAGCCGTAGCAGGCGTCCAGCCCGGAACATCACGGTCAATTAAGCCGCGAGAGCGAGATCTTGGTGATCTGCGTTTATTTTTTTTGGTCCGGATTTTAACGAGGCCAACAAACCATCCTCGACATGCCGCCTGCGCTTCAAACTACAAGTCGAAACCAGTGCGCCCCCTAACAATGGGATATAGCAGATGCGATGACCTGTGCAAGGG